>NZ_WIWK01000120.1:0-17620 GCF_009600165.1 Pseudomonas sp. FSL R10-0399 | reverse complement strand
GCCCAGGGTTGGCCACAAACCGGCGCGGCTCGATGACACTTGCGCCTGCGCGCCGCGATACGCCGCCTCGGCGGCAACAATCGACTGGTTGGCCGTGGCCGAGCGCTGGATCAATTGCGTCAGCACCGGGTCGTTATAGGCCAGCCACCATTGGCTGTTCAGCGCGCCTTGGGGGTTGGCCACAGCCCGTTGCCACTGCGTGCCCTCTTTGAAGCCCATGGGTAATTGCATGGCCGGATTTTGATAGTCCGGCCCGACCATGCAACCGGCCAGGGTCAGGCTAAGGGTCATGGCCAGCAGCAGCGGTTTGAGGTTCATCGGGTGGTCTCCTTGGGCGCCCGGCGCAGACGTTGCGACAGGCGGTCCAGCCAGAGGTAAATCACGGGCGTGGTGTACAGCGTCAGCACTTGGCTGAAGAGCAACCCGCCCATGATGGAAATACCCAGCGGGCGGCGCAATTCCGAGCCGTAGCCGGTGCCCAGCACCAGCGGCAAGGCGCCGAGCATTGCCGCCAGGGTGGTCATCATGATCGGCCGAAAGCGAATCAGGCAGGCGCGGCGGATCGCTTGTTGCGGGCTGAGGCCCAGCGCTTTGCCTTCGGTAATGGCGAAGTCGATCATCATGATCGCGTTTTTCTTGACGATGCCGATCAGCAAAATCACCCCCACCAGCGCAATGATCGACAGCTCGGTGCCGGTCATCAGCAAGGCAATCAGCGCCCCTACCCCGGCCGACGGCAAGGTCGAGAGGATGGTCAACGGGTGGATCAGGTTTTCGTAGAGCATGCCGAGCACGATGTACACCGAGACAATCGCCGCCAATATCAGCCAAGGCTCGCTGGACACCGACGACTGAAACACCTGCGCTGTCCCGGCAAAGTGCCCGACCACACTGGCCGGCATGCGCAGTTGCGCCACCGCGTCATCCACCAGCGTGGTGGCCTGGCCGATGGACACGCCGGGGGCCAGGTTGAAAGACACCGTCACCGCCGGGAAGGTACCTTGATGGCTGATGGAAATCGCCGTGCGCGCCACCGACTGCTGCGCCACAGCAGACAACGGGATCAACGTCGCGTTGGCGTTGCTCGCCAGGTTCGGCGCGGTGTTGGTTTTGCTGGCTGTCGAGGCACCTTGCGGCAGGTAAATCGACGTGAGCGCCGACGGGTCGGCCCAGTATTCGGGGGCGACTTCCATGACCACGTGGTACTGGTTGGCGGCGCGGTAAAGGGTCGACACCTGGCGCTGGCCAAAGGCGTCGTACAGGGTCTGGTCAATCGCTGACATGCTGACCCCGAGCCGCGCCGCTTTGTCGCGGTTGACCGCCACATTGGCCGCAAGGCTGTTGTCTTGCTGGTCGGTATTGAGGTCTTTGAGCTGCGGGAGTTTATGCAGCGCCGCCAGCACTTTGGGCACCCACACATCGAGGCTGCTCTGGTCGTCGGCAGTCAGCGTGTATTGGTACTGCGCGGCGCTCTGGCGCCCGCCCACGGTGATGTCCTGCACCGATTGCAGGAACAACCGGGTGCCCGGCATGTCGCCCAGGGTTTTGCGGATCTGGGCGATGATCTGGTCGGCGCTGGCCTTGCGCTCACTCAAGGGCTTGAGCGAGATAAACATCTGCCCGGTGTTCACCGAACCGCCCCCGCCGCCCGCGCCGCCGATAAAACCGCCGACCGCTTCCACGTTGGGGTTGAGCAAGACTTTACGGTTGATCGCCAGAAAGTCCTGCTGCATGGCGCCATACGAGATGCTTTGCGAGGCCATGATGCTGCCGTTCAGGCGCCCGGTGTCTTCTTGCGGGAAAAAGCCCTTGGGCACCCGCACGTACAGCACCCCGGCCAGCACGATCACCAGCACCGTCACCAGACCCATCAGCAAGGTGTGGTTGATCACCCAGCCGAGGGTGCGGTCGTAGAAGCGATGAAAACGCGAGTCCGGCGCCGCTTCCGGGTGTTGGGCGGTTGCCGGGGCACGTAAAAACACCGCCGCCAGCATCGGCGTGATGGTCAGCGACACCAGCATCGACATCGCAATCGACACCGACAAGGTGACCGAGAACTCACGAAACAAACGCCCGACAATCCCGCCCATCAGCAGCAGCGGAATAAACACCGCCACCAGCGACACGCTGATGGTCAGCACGGTAAAGCCCACCTCCCGGGCACCGGCCAGCGCCGCCTGCACCCGCGATTCACCGCGCTCCAGATGGCGCATGATGTTTTCCACCACCACAATCGCGTCATCGACCACAAACCCGGTGGCAATGGTCAACGCCATCAACGACAGGTTGTTGAGGCTGTAGCCCATGAAGTACATGACGCCAAAGGTGCCGAGCAGCGACAGCGGCACGACAATGGCCGGCACCAGGGTGCTGCGCCAATCACGGAAAAACGCAAACGTGACCAGCGTCACCAGCAAAATCGAGGCAATCAGGCTGATTTCTACGTCGCGCAACGAGGCGCGAATGGTGGTGGTGCGGTCCATCAAAATATTCAGTTTGATCGAGGCCGGAATCGACGCTTGCAGAAACGGCAGCTCGGCCTTGACCGCGTCCACCGTCTCGATCACGTTGGCCCCCGGCTGCTTGAAGATCACCAGCAGCACCGACGGTTGGCCGTTGTACAAGCCATAGTTGCGCAGGTCTTCTACGTCTTCGCGCACGTAACCCAGGTCGCTGATGCGCACCAGGTCGCCATTGTTCTGCTTGACCACCAGCGCGCCGTAGTCCGGCGCATTATAGAGCTGGTCATTGGCGGCAATCACATTGCCCTGTGCGCCGATATCAATCGTGCCTTTGGGCAGGTTGACGTTAGATGCGGCGATCACCTCGCGCACCTGTTCAAGGCTCACGCCGTAATGGTTGAGGCGGTCCGGGTTGAGTTCGACCCGCACCGCCGGCAAGGCCCCGCCGCCCACCGTCACATCGCCCACGCCGCTGGTTTGCAGGAGCTTTTGTTCGAGCAGAGTTGAGGCCACGTCGTACATGTGCCCCGGCGTGGCCGCGTCCGAGGTCAGGCTGATGACCATGATCGGCGAGTCAGCCGGGTTGACCTTGCGGTAGGTCGGATTGCCCGACAAGTCGCTGGGCAAGTTGCTGCGCGCGGCATTGATTGCCGCCTGCACATCGCGGGCGGCGCCGTCGATGTCGCGATTAAGGTCGAACTGCAAGTTGATCCGGGTCGTGCCCAGACTGCTCGACGAGGTCATTTGCGTGACCCCGGCGATCTGCCCGAACTGACGTTCCAGCGGCGTGGCCACCGAGGTGGCGACGGTGTGCGGGTCGGCCCCCGGCAACTTGGCGCTGACGCTGATGGTGGGGAAATCCACCTCCGGCAGCGGCGCCACCGGCAGCAGGTTGAACGCCAGCACGCCAAACAGCGCGAGCCCGACAGCCAGCAAGGTGGTGGCGATGGGACGTTGGATAAACGGCGCACTGAGGTTCATCGCGATCAATCCGCCCTGGCTGCGCGGCGACCCTTCAGGCGCTGCCCGAGGTCATGCATCGCGAGGAAGATTACCGGGGTCGAAAACAGCGTCAGCAACTGGCTGAGCAGCAGCCCGCCAATGATCGCGATCCCCAACGGATGGCGCAGTTCAGAGCCAATGCCGGTGCCCAGCGCCAACGGCACGGCGCCGAACAGCGAGGCCATGCTGGTCATCAGAATCGGCCGAAAGCGCAAGGCCGCCGCCTGCTTGATCGCCTGCACCGGGCTCAAGCCTTCTCGTCGCTCAAGGTCCAGGGCGAAGTCGACCATCATGATGCCGTTTTTCATCACGATACCGATCAGCAGCACGATGCCGATCAGGCCGATGATGTCGAACTGGGTGCCGGTGACCAGCAGCGCCAGCAACGCCCCCAGCGCCGCCGAGAGCAAGGTGGAGAGAATGGTGATCGGGTGCACGAAGCTCTCGTAGAGCATGCCCAGCATCAGGTACACCACCACAATCGCCGCCAGCACCAGCACCGCCTGATTGGCCAACGACGCCTCAAACGTCGCCGCCGCGCCCTGCAACGACACTTGCACCGAGGCCGGCATCGCCACCTGCTGCTCGATGGTCTTGAGCCGGGTCAGGGCCGTGCCCAGGGTTTGGCCAGGCGCCAGGTTGAACGAGATGTCGGCATACGCGAACTGCCCCAGCCGGTTGATCGTCAGCGGCGTCTGCACCACCTGCATCGTCGCCATGCTCGACAGCGGCGCCACCCCGCCGCCGGGGATGTCGACGTAGAGCCCGGTGAGCAAATCCGCGAGGTTCTTCGGCGGATGGTCGGTGGCCATCACCACGTGGTACTGGTTGAGCTGGGTGTAAATGGTCGACACCTGACGCTGGCCGAAAGCGTCATAGAGCACGTCGTCAATCGCCTGCGGGGTAATGCCCAGACGCGAAGCGGTGGCGCGGTCAAACGTGAGCTGGATCTGATTGCCAAACTGCATCGCCTGGCTTTGCACATCGGTGAAGGTCGGGTCTTGCTTGATCGCCGCCATCAGCTTGCCGGTCCACTCCTGCAACACCTGCGGGTCGGTGGCCTGCAGGCCGAGGCGGTAACTGGTGGTGGCCACGCTGGCGTCCAGGGTCAGGTCTTGCACCGAGTGCAGGTACAGGCGGATCCCGGCGTCGTCGGCATTGGCATCGGCCAGACGCCGGATCACCGTGCTGGCGCTGTCGCGCTGGTCACGCGGCTTGAGGTTGATCAGCAGATTGCCCTGATTGAGGGTCGGGTTGGTCTGGTCGATACCGACAAACGACGACAGGCTCTGCACCGCCGGGTCGCGCAAAATGCGCGAGGCCAGGCGCTGTTGCTCGACCTGCATCTGCTGGAACGAAATAGTCGGCGAGGCCTGGGAAATCCCCTGAATCAGCCCGGTGTCCTGATCAGGGAAAAAGCCCTTGGGCATGACCGTCAGCGTCAGCACCGTGAGCACGGCGGTGAACGCCACCGACAGCAGCGCCAGGGTGCGGTGCGCCAACACCCAGTTCAGGCCGCGCACATAGTGCTGGTTGATGCGATCAAAAAAGTCTTCGCGGCGCTCCTGCGGGTGCGCCTTGAGCATGCGCGCGCACATCATCGGCGTCAGGGTCAGGGTAATCGCCGCCGACATCACGATGGTCACGGCCACGGTCATGGCGAATTCGCGGAACAGCCGCCCCACTACGTCGCCCATGAACAACAGCGGGATCATCACCGCAATCAGCGCCAACGACAGCGAAATGATGGTGAAGCCTATTTGCGCCGAGCCTTTGAGCGCGGCCTGCAACGGCGTATCCCCCTCCTCCAGGTAACGGCTGATGTTTTCGACCATGACAATGGCATCATCGACCACAAAACCGATGGCAATGGTCAGCGCCATCAAGGTCAGGTTATTCAGCGAAAAACCCAGCGCATAGGCCACCGCCAGGGTGCCGAGCAGGGTCAAGGGCACGGTCACGGCGGGAATAAGGGTGGCCGCGACATTGCGCAAAAACAGGAAGATCACCAGCACCACCAGCACCACGGCAACCGCCAGTTCGTACTGCACGTCGGTGACCGAGGCGCGAATGGTCTGGGTCCGGTCGGTGAGCACCGCCACCTTGAGCGTGCCCGGCAAACTGGCGCGCAGCGTGGGCAGCAAATGTTGCACGCGGTCGACCACATCAATCACGTTGGCCCCCGGCTGGCGCTGGATACTCAGCACAATCGACGGGGTTTCGTTGGTCCAGGCGGCCTGACGCGGGTTCTCCGGGCCTTGGGTCGAGGTGGCAATGTGTGACAGACGGATCGCGGCACCGTTTTTATAGGCGATCACCAAATCGCGGTATTCCTCGGCCGATTGCAACTGGTCGTTGGCACCAATGGAATACGCCTGGAACTTGCCGTCGATGCTGCCCTTGGCCTGGTTGACGTTGGCGGTGCCCAGGGAGGTGCGCAGATCATCCAGCGACAACCCGAGGTTATTCAGCGCCGAGGTATTGGCCTCGACCCGCACCGCCGGGCGCTGGCCGCCGCTGATGGTGACCAGACCGACGCCGCTGATCTGCGAGATTTTCTGCGCCAGCCGGGTGTCGGCCAGGTCTTCGATTTTGGTCAGCGGCAGTACGTCCGAGGTCAGTGACAGGGTCAGCACCGGCGCATCGGCCGGGTTGACCTTGCTGTACACCGGCGGGTACGGCAGGTTGGCGGGCAAGAACGTGCCGGCGGCGTTGATCGCGGCCTGCACCTCTTGCTCAGCCACATCCAGCGACAGCGCCAGATCAAACTGCAAGGTCTCCACCGAGGCGCCATCGGAGCTGGTAGAACCCATGGACTTGAGGCCAGGCATCTCGCCCAACTGGCGTTCAAGCGGCGCGGTAATCGACGAACTGATCACCTCGGGGCTGGCGCCGGGGTATTGGGTAAACACCTGAATGGTCGGGTAATCGACCTCCGGTAAGGCCGACACCGAGAGCAGGCGGTAGCCCAGAATCCCCAGCAATAAGATCGCGACCATCAACAAACACGTGGCCACCGGGCGTTCGATAAAGGGGCGAGAGACGTTCATCTGCGGCGCCTCACTGTGCGACTACTTTAATGGCCGAGCCGTTGTCGAGCTTGTCTGCACCTTCCGTGATCACCTGCTCACCCGGCTTGACCGAAGCGTCGAGAATCGCGGTGACATCGCCCACGCTTGGGCCGGACTTGACGTTGCGCAGGCTGGCCTTGCTGCCCGCCACCACAAACACGAAGTCGCCCTGGCTGCCGTGTTGAATGGCCCGGGTCGGCACCACCGGCACTTGATCCAGCATCTTCGCCTTGAGCCGCGCATTGACGAACTGATTGGGGAACAGCACATGGTCTGCGTCATCGAACTGCGCCTTGACCTTGATCGTGCCGGTGCTGGTGTCGACCTGGTTATCCAGCGCCAGCAACTGCCCGCTGGCCAACAGGTTTTGCTTGTTGCGGTCATAGGCCAGAACGCTGACAACGCCTGCCGCCCTGGCCTGATTGATCGCCCCCAGGTAGTCCTCGGGCACGGCAAACACCACCGTGGCCGGGTTCATCTGCGTGATCACCGCAATCGCGAAGGTGCTGGCAGTGGTTACATAGTTGCCGGGGTCAACCTGGCGCAACCCGACAATCCCGTCCACCGGCGAAGTGATGGTGCAATAACTCAACTGCACCTCAAGGTTTTGCACACTGCCCTGATCGGCGGCCACCGTGCCCAGTTGCTGCGCCACTGTAGAGATTTGCGTATCGAGGGTTTGTTGGCTGATGGAACCGACCTTGATCAACTCGCGGTAGCGCGCCAAGTCACGCTGGGCGTTGCTTAACACCGCCTGATCGTGAGCCAGAACGCCCTGGGCTTGAGCCAGTTGCGCCTTCAGCGCGCGGTCGTCGATGCGGGCGATCACCTGCCCTTTGCGCACCTGCTGGCCTTCCTTGAAGTCGACCGAGGCCAGAATGCCATCGACCTGGGTGATCACCGTCACGCTCTGCGTGGGCGTGACCGTGCCGAGGGCATCGATATACACCGGCACATCCTGCGGCACCACCGCCACCGCCGCCACCGGCTCGGCCCGCCCGCCCATGCCCATGGGGCGGTCTTTGTGCGCCATGGAGGGCCAATGGGCATACAGCGCCCAAGCAACGGCCAGCACAACCAGCGCGCTGAGCGCCCAGATAAAAGTGTGTCGTCTGCTCGTGTTCACACGCGTCACTCACCAAAAGAAGGCTGAGTTCAGAGTATCGAAGCGGCGACGCGTGAAATTAAATTCGGTGACAGCTTACAAAGGTTTTACACAGCCCTGACAGGACGCTGAATCTGCGATGTTTATGCAGTGGTTTTGGCTGTTGGTGCACTGTCGGGACATTGGGTGCTGCTGGAATCCTCCATCCTCGGCCTCTGCGCGAGTGACAGAGATGCTCGCTTAGCCTTCAATAGATGAGTTTCGGTGAGTTCACTCCTCTAATTGGAGGAAATGGATTGAAATTGATAGCTTCGTGATCGACGGGATAACCGTGAAACATACCAAAATCGATGGAGCCAAGCTCATACTGCATCGTAGTGAAATACTCAATTGTCAGCCACTTCCACTTTTCGATTGCAGGATCATCAACATCAGTAACTTTTCTCGTTAACAGATCTGGAATCAGTACGTCCGTATGATAGTTAGCCGAATACTTTTTCTCAGAAAAACCCTCTGGCACAGTAGAAGGCCTCGAAAGGTGAGGACATGTATTTGCCGGATCAATATTATGCCAGCTAGTTGACTTGTTACTCTTAAGGCTGATACCACCGTTCCCTATGGACTGCCATGCCAGTCGCTGAATATTTTTAACTGCCTCATCCAGATCATTTGCAAAACCTTGATTAACCATATTATTCGCATAATGCCCTACTGAATTTATTGAAATAATTGCCCCACCGGGCACTCTGCGATCATGATTAGCCGTATGATGCGCCGTCGTATGAAAAAAATTAATACCCGCCTTATACAAAAACAACTTACCATCCTGTATCAATGGTGCTGCCTCCGTATAGATAACATCTGTATTAACAGGAGCATACTCGTTAAATATCAGATTAGAAAACCCCTTAAACACCTCAACCAAGCTATCTGAAGGAGGCAGATCAATCAGCTTTCCGATATTAAAAAAGTACAACACAGCATCGCTCTTTCCTTTGGAACACGCTTACTTCCATTCCAGACGACAAGCTTGAAGGTATGTTTTAAGATGCTCCTGCCCTAACGCAATATCATTATCATCAACAACATAGACACTTAGCTGAATATTCTGCTTTCCTGTAGAGGCTAACCTGCCCAACATACAAGGCTGCTTTCGCTTGATCCAACTCAATATAATTTCTTTTTTCTTTTCCTTGTCTGATTCTCCCAGCAGCGCTTTATTTACGATATCCAGATCCTCCCCATAAGAATTTCTCTCACAGGATAGATCAGGCAATTTGGATAAAAGCAACGTTACATCCATTTGACACCTCCCTAACTGAATATCAGCTAGTCTTATATGACTATTTTTTTATGTAATCCTTCAACGTGTTTTCTGAAGCAGCATTTTTAGCGATCAACACCAGCGCAATTATCGTCAGTGCGGCACCTCCTACTTGTAAAAGTGAAAGTATTTCTCCCAAAAAAACAACAGCACCAACAACACCAATGACAGGAACAAGGTTTAAAAACATACCCGCCAAGCCGGCACGAATGTATTTCAATGAATAAATATAAAAAGAGAAAGCGAGAGCATACTGCACAATCCCCGACACTAGCGCTAACCCCCATACTTCCAAAGAACCCGGCAATGCCGCGAACGCTTTACTTTCGGGGTAAATAGTCCACTCCAACGGTAACATCAAAATAGAAGCCACCAATGCAAGAGTCTGCTGACAAGCCACTATATAAAAAAAATCCTGCTCTTTCGCGATGCGAGAGGACAGAACAACATAGAACGCAGCAGACAGCATACCCAATGAAATCAGGCTTGCGCCAAACCAGCCTTCTTTGACGTTCCCGCCGTGTATATCTAACGCAAAGAACAACCCTACCAATATCATTGCTGACAGTACTATAAAATTTATCGACGGTATTTCCTTCAAGAGAAGCATCGCCAGAAGCACAATCATTATTGACTCCAACGATTGTAATAACGAGGCCTCTGACGCTCCCGTAAAAGTCAAACCAATCAGCACCAAGACATATGTCAAACACGGCTCAAGCAAGCCTAAAAAACTTAATTTGACCAACACGTTAGCCGTAGGGGCGGAGGCTTTTCTGAACGCTACTACGCACCAAAGAAACGTCACACTTGCCATCAACTGAATAATCAGTAACGTGACAGGATAGAAACTTCCCAGCGCACCCTTTGACATAACTAACGCGCCCCCCCAACACATTGCAGCCATGGTGGCCGAAGCTATACCGAGTGAAGCACGACTTATTTTCTTGGGTGCCATTAATTTCGCCTTGCCTCATTTTAAATAAATAAGCTTTCCGAGTTACTACTACCCACACATCAAAATTATTACGCTTCCCTTTTCGCCCGACACGAGACCATAGAGCCTTACCCAAGCCCAGAAACAAGCGTGGATATTTGAGCCACCTTTTGTGCAAGATTAACGCGTGTCAATACCGTAACCACCCTCATAATCAGGCCACTTCTGTCGTAACTCACTGGCAAGCCCATGGCAGAGCTGACGGCCTAATTAATTCGATAAATTTCAATGAGTATTATATGTAGGACTATTTGTAGGACATATAGGTGCGCCCTTCGGTACTGAGGCCGATGGAAAACTCGCGGCGCAAAAGTTAGCATCCGTTTAACCACATAAAAAAATGTGGCCGGACGCTAATCAAAAAATCCTACACAAGGGGAAACCATGTTCAGTCACATTCAGATTGGCGCACGAGACCTCGACGCCATGATTGCTTTTTACGATGCCGTACTTACGCCTTTGGGATTAGAACGTATGACTGATCATGATGACGGCCCCGCCGGTGCGGGCTGGCACTTGCCCGGTCAGAGCTGGCCACAGTTTTTCGTGCAATTGCCTTTTAACGGATTACCCGCAACGTCGGGTAACGGCGTACAGGTCAGCTTTGCAGCAAGCTCGCAAAACCAGGTAAGAGCTGCCTGGCAAGCGGCAACCACTTCAGGGGGCACGGATGAGGGAGCGCCGGGGTTGCGACCTCAGTACTCAGCCGATTTTTTTGGTGCGTACTGTCGCGATCCCGAGGGCAACAAACTCTGCTTTGTCCACGCCGAAGGCCTGGTTCGATAGAGCAATCACCCTCCTCGTCGGGCACCCCTGCGCCGCTGAGCTACGCCGTGGCCGCTGTAGCTTTCATATTGGTCACCGGCGCTGAAGGTTCTTTGAGCAGTGCAAAGTAGGCAAACGCCGAGCACAGGGCGACGACCGCGCTGATGATGAAGGCCGATGAGAACGAGCCGCTTTGTTGCACGCTAAAACCCGTGAGGATCGGTGCGATGGAGCCCGCCAGGTAGCCGCCAAAGTTCTGGATCGAACCAAACGAGGCGACTCGCTCAGACGGCACGATGGTGTTGACGATCATCCACGCGGTGGCGCTGGAGATGTTGATGAAGAACATGGTCAGGCACAGCAGCACTACGCACGCGACGACGTTGGTGGTGAAGGCCACGATCAGGGTGAACAGCGCCCCGCCGAGCAACCCGAGGATGACCATCAGTTTGCGGCTGGCCAACACGCGCATGCCGCGCGCCACCAGTTTGTCGCAGCAACGCCCGGCCACGATGGTGCCCAATGCGCCAAACAGGTAGGCCAGCGACACCACCCAGGCGGTGCGGTACAGGTCCAGGCCGTGTTCGCGCTCAAAGTAGCCCGGCAGCCAGGTCAGGTTAAGCCAGATCATGTAGATCACGCCCATAAAGCCGAGAAACGCGCCCCAGGTGTTGCGCTCTTTGAACAATGCGGTCCAGCGCAGTTTCGGCGCCGCTTTCTGTTGCACCGCCACCGGCTCTGCACGGCCGGTGGCGGCCATGTATTCGGCTTTGCTTTTGTAGAATTTGAACCAGCACAGCGCCAGCACCAAACCGATGACCCCAGTGAGGATAAACATGCCGCGCCAGCCCAGATGGACCATGAACAACGTCAGCAAGGGTGGCGCCAGGCACGGGCCGATGCAGGTCGAGGACCACACCCAGCCGGTGGCCGTGCCGCGCTCTTGGGTGTCGAACCATTCGGACAAGGCCTTGGCTGCCGAAGGGAACACCGGCGCTTCGCCGATGCCCAGCAACACCCGCAGGCCTACCAGATGGCCGTAGCTGCTGAACAGGCCAAAGGCCGCTTGCGCCACCGACCACACCACCAGCGAACCGCCCAGGGCGAGTTTGCTGCCGAGCTTGTCGATCAGCGCGCCGAGGGGTAATTGCGAAAAGGCGTAAGCGATGGAGAAGGCTGAGAGCATGACGCCCATTTGCATGGGGCTGATGGCCAGGTCTTTCTGGATGGTGGTGTTGGCGATGGACAGGGCACTGCGATCGAGGTAGTTGACGACTCCAATCATGAACAGGAAAAAAATCGTCAGCGTTTTGTAGCTTTTTATTGTTTTCATACGCGCCTCTAGTGAGCGGTGGCGCCCTACCCGCGCAACACATCGGCGGGTGGGCGACTTGCACTCTAAATGCCCACCTGCGCGCTGCCCAATCACAAGATCCCATCGGTTAATAACCCCGCGTTATCAAGGCGTCTGGCGGGCTCCGCGCACGGCATCGGGGCCGCTCAACAACGCGTCGATAAAGGCTTGCATCGACCAGCTCGGCGGTTCGTTGCGCCGGGTGATGATGCCGTAGTCGGCCAGCACCAGCGGAAACGGCAACGCCAGACGGGTCAGGCGCCCGGCCTGGATTTCCGGTTCGGCCATGGACTCGGCCAGCATCGCAACCACAGGGGCGGTTTGCAGCAATTGCATGGTGGTTTGCAGCGACACGGTTTCGACGGTGTTTTCCGGGGTTTGCATGTTGGCTTCGATAAACGCCCGCTCCAGCCGCGCGCGCATCGGCGTGCCCGTCGGGTAGACCACCCAGGGCCAACTGCCGAGGTCGGTCAGCGGGGTTTCGCTGGCGCCCGCCAACGGGTGCTGGCTGCCCGTGACCAGACACAGCGGCTCAGGGGCCAACGGCTGAAAATCGAACAATTCACGGTGCCGGTCGAGGGTGAAGCGCGCCACCACCAGGTCCAGTTCCTTGTGTTCGAGCATGGTCAGCATGTTAGCGCTGGTGCCCTCAAGCACTTCGATCGTGAGCAAGGGCCATTGTTGCTTGACCTCGACAATCGCCGCGGGCACTGCCACCGCTGCGGCCGCGTAGATGGTGCCGACTTTCAAAAAGCCATGCCCGCCCTGGCGCAGATGGTTGATCTGGACCACAAACTGCTGGGTGTCATTGAGGGCGATTTGCGCAAAGCGCGCCACGTGACTGCCAAGGTCAGTCAGCGACATGCTGCGCGGCAAACGCTGGAACACATCAAAGCCCAATTGGTGCTCGATCTCGCGCAGCATCTTGCTCACCGCCGGCTGGCTGATGTTCATTTCCTGGGCCGTGGCGTGCATGTTTTGCGTGCGCGCCAGGGTGTCGATCAGCACCAAATGGCGGAACCGTAACCAGTTGCACAGTTGATTGAACGCGACATCCGCCATCCGATAACCTCCCGTTATTAAGGCTTGAGAATATCTCATTGGCGATTATCGCAGCGCAACATTAGTGTTGGCCCCATAAGAACAATGGATCAGCACTCATGAACCTCGCCAACAAACGCGTTTTGATTACCGCGGCGGCAAACGGCATTGGTCGCGCCTCGGTACTGGCCTTGCGCGATGCAGGCGCCACGGTCATCGCCACCGACTTGAACGTCGATGCCTTGCACGATATTGCGGGTATTCAGGCGTTATCGCTGGACGTCACGCAACCGGCAGCCATCGATGCCATTCGCCAGCAAGTCGGCACCCTCGACGTGCTGTTCAACTGCGCAGGCTACGTGCACAGCGGCGCGCTGCTGGAGTGCGACGACAGCGCCTGGCAATTCTCTTTCGACCTCAACGTTACCGCCATGTACCGGATGATCCGTGCCTTCTTGCCGGGCATGCTGGAAAACGGTGGCGGCTCGATCATCAACATGGCCTCGGTGGCGTCCAGCGTGAAGGGCGTACCGAACCGTTTTGCCTACACCGCCAGCAAAGCGGCGGTGATTGGCTTGACCAAATCGGTGGCGACCGATTACATCAGTCAAGGGATTCGTTGTAACGCCATATGCCCAGGCACGGTAGATTCACCTTCGCTGCGCCAGCGCATCGCCGAACAGGCCCGTGAGCAAGGGCGTTCGGAGGCTGAGGTGTATCAGGCATTCGTGGCTCGCCAGCCCATGGGCCGCATCGGCAGCGCCGAAGAAATCGCCCAGTTGGTGCTGTACCTGGCCAGCGACGCCAGCAGCTACACCACCGGCACCACGCAGATTATTGATGGCGGGATGAGCGTTTAACCCTCCATGCAGGAGCGAGCTTGCCTCGCGATCTTTTAGAAGATCAAAAGATCGCGAGGCAAGCTCGCTCCTACAGAAGGTCAGGTTTTTAATTCGATACAGGAGCTTTTATGAAACTGCTGCGCTACGGCGAAAAAGGTCAGGAAAAACCCGGTCTGCTCGATGCCCAAGGCAATATCCGTGATTTGTCGGCGCACATCGCCGATGTCGCAGGCAAGGCACTGGAGCCTGCAAGCCTTGAAGCCCTGAGTAAAATCGACCCGGCCAGCCTGCCGCTGGTCAACGGCTCGCCGCGTATCGGCGCTTGCGTCGGGCAGGTCGGCAAGTTCATTTGCATCGGGCTTAACTACGCCGACCACGCCGCTGAATCCGGGCTGGCCGTGCCGTCGGAGCCGGTGGTTTTCAACAAGTGGACCAGCGCCATTTGCGGCCCCAATGATGACGTAGAAATCCCTCGCGGCTCGGTCAAGACTGACTGGGAAGTCGAGCTGGGTGTAGTCATCGGCAAAGGCGGCCGCTACATCGACGAGAGCAATGCCCTGGACCACGTCGCCGGTTACTGCGTGATCAACGATGTGTCCGAGCGTGAATGGCAACTCGAACGCGGCGGCACCTGGGACAAAGGCAAGGGTTTTGACACGTTCGGCCCCATTGGTCCATGGCTGGTGACCCGTGACGAAATCCGCGACCCGCACCACCTCAAGCTGTGGCTTGAGGTCGACGGACAGCGCTACCAGAACGGCAATACCAACACCATGGTGTTCCAGATCCCGGCGCTGATTGCCTACCTGAGCCGCTGCATGTCGCTGCAACCGGGCGATGTGATTTCTACCGGCACGCCGCCGGGTGTGGGCCTTGGGGTCAAGCCTGCGCCGGTGTACCTGCGCGCCGGCCAGCAGATGCGTCTGGGCATCGAAGGGCTTGGCGAACAGCAGCAACGCACGGTGCAAGCCGACTGATTACACCGCTCAAACAACTATAAGAAACAGGAGCAACACATGCGCATCCTCATCACTGGCGGTACCGGCTTTATCGGCAAGCAACTGGCTCAACGCCTGGCAGATTTGAACACCCTGACGCTGGAAGGCGAAGCACCGCGCACCATCGAACGCATTGTGCTGTTCGACGCCTTTGCCGGTGAAGACGTGCCCAGCGACCCGCGCATCGAGCTGGTGACCGGCGATGTCGCCGACCCTGAAGTGATCGCCCGTGTCACCGATGGCGTGGACCTGGTGTGGCACCTGGCGGCAGTGGTCAGCTCGGCCGCCGAGGCGGATTTTGACTTGGGCATGCAGGTGAACTTGCACGGCCTGATGCTGCTTCTCGAAACCCTGCGCAAGCAAGGCACCGCGCCGCGTCTGGTGTACGCCAGCGGCTTCGCGGTGTTCGGCGGCAAGCTGCCGGAGGTGGTGGACGACGACACCGTGCTCACCCCGCAATCGTCCTATGGCATGCAAAAAGCCGTCGGTGAATTGCTGGTGGCCGACTACGCCCGTAAAGGCTTTGTGGATGGCCGCGTGTTGCGCCTGCCGACCGTGGCCGTGCGCCCCGGCAAACCGAACAAAGCCGCGTCGACCTTTTTTAGCTCGATCATCCGCGAGCCTCTGGTGGGCCTGCCTGCCGTGTGCCCGGTGCGCCCTGACACCCGCGTGTACCTGACCTCGCCACGGCGCATTGTCGAGTCGATGCTGCTGGGCATGACCCTGTCGCCGCAGACCCTGGGCGGCGAGCGCATCATCCCGCTGCCGGGCGTGACCACCACCGTGGCCGACATGGTGGCGGCGCTGCAACGGGTGGCCGGTGACAAAGCCACGCAACTGATTCGCTGGGAGCCGGATGCAACCATCCAGCGTATTGTCGAAAGCTGGCCAAGCAAGGTAGAAGCCCCACGTGCCCGTGCACTGGGCTTTACCGCCGACCCGGACTTCGACGCCATCGTGCGTGCGCACATAGAAGATACTGCACACTAACTGACAGCCGCTCTACACCTCCCCTGTGGGAGCGGGCTTGCTCGCGATGGTATCGATTCGGTCTACTGCCACACCGCGTCGCCTGGATCGCGAGCAAGCCCGCTCCCACAAACAACAATAAAAAAATGAGGCCGTGCGAAATGACCACCACCCCGCTTCCGGATGTCACTGACATCGAGCAACAAACGATCAAGCGCGTCACCAAGCGCATGATCCCCTTTCTGATCCTGCTGTTTGTGGTCGCCTTTCTGGACCGCAACAACGTCGGTTTCGCCGCCCTGCGCATGAACGACGACATTGGTATCAGCCAAACCCTGTATGGCCTGGGTGCCGGTATTTTCTTCCTCGGTTACTTCATTTTCGAAGTGCCGAGCAACGTCTTGCTGCACCGCTACGGCGCCCGCGTGTGGATCGCCCGGATCATGGTGACCTGGGGCATCATCGCCGGGGCCATGGGCTTTTTGCAGACGCCGGTGCACTTTGTCTCACTGCGCTTTCTGCTGGGCATCGCTGAAGCCGGGTTCTTCCCGGGGGTGATTTACCTGCTGTCGCTGTGGTTCCCGAGCCGCTACCGGGCACGCATGATCGCTACCTTTTACCTCGGCGTACCCATCGCACAAGTGATCGGCGCGCCACTGTCGGTGGGCCTGATGGAAATGGGCGACGCACTGGGCTTCGTCGGCTGGCGCTTGATGTACATCGTCGAAGCTGTACCGGCGGTAATTCTCGGCGTGGTCTGCTACTTCTACCTCACCGACCATCCGCGTCAGGCCCACTGGCTGACCGATGAGCAGCGCAACTGGCTGATCAACACCCTGGAGCATGAAGAGCGCAACAAACCGCTGGTGGTGGGCATTCAACCGAGCAAATGGGAGATGATCCGCAAGGCCTTGTCCAGCCGTCAGGTATGGCTGCTGGCGCTGGTGTACTTCGGCATCACCTCGGGCTCCAACGCCATGAACTTCTTTATGCCCACCGTACTGGCCTCGTTCCGTGGCTCGTTCGGGCTGGAAATCGGCCTGATGCAAAACGGCCTGATCACCGCTATCCCTTACGCCTTGGCCGCTGTTGCCATGATCTGGTGGAGCCGTCGTTCGGACCGCCTGCAAGAACGTCACTGGCACGCCGGTGGTGCCGCCATGCTCGCTGCTGTGTCCATCGCCGTGGCGCTGTGGCTGAACCAGCCATGGATCATCGTGATCGGCTTCATCCTGCTGGCCATGGGCGTTTACAGCGCGATCAACGTGTTCTGGGCCGTCCCCGGGCAAGTGCTCACCGGCCTTGGAGCTGCCGCCGGGATTGGCCTGATCAACTCCATCGGTAACCTCAGCGGCTTTATTGGCCCTTACCTGACCGGTTACCTGTTCAACGTGACCGGCAGCTACACCCCGGGCTTCCTGGTGATTGCCGCACTGGTCGGCGCCGGTGGTCTGGGCATGGTGTTGATGCCACGTAACAAGGTGTCGCTGGGCAACGCAGCCGGCGCAACCTCTGCAACCGTAGGAGGCAAGGCATGAGCCTGCAAACCGTAGCGTTTATTGGCACCGGGATCATGGGCAAGCCCATGGCCCGCAACCTGTTGCACGCCGGCTACCCGGTACGGGCCTGGAACCGCTCGGCGGCCAAGGCCGAGGAATTGTCCGCCCAGGGCGCCGAGGTGTTTGCCACC
>NZ_WIWK01000011.1:0-85632 GCF_009600165.1 Pseudomonas sp. FSL R10-0399 | reverse complement strand
AGTTGTTAAAGAGCGGTTGGTTAAGCTTTCGCTCAACCGAGGCGCGCATTCTACAGCAGCCTCTGTTGCTGTCAAGCGGTTATTTTAAGATGTTTTCAAAGTTTCCTTTGTAACATCAACCACTTGCGCTTTCGATCTCTCGTTAGCGGGAGGCGAATTCTACAGCGTTACACGCTGCTGTCAACACCTCATTTCCTGCTTCGATGAATTGAAGCTGGCACCGTCAAAATCATCCAACTCATTGATATTCAAGGAGTTTTCCGTTTCGACTGCGCCGGAAGTGGTGCGAATTATAGGCCGCTAGAATTCTGAGTCAAGCCTTAATTTGAATTAAGTGGCCACTACTGGTTTCTTCTTATATAGACGAGGGATCCGACGCATCACCGGCGGGATGCGCAGCAGTAAAAGGCACGCCCCTATAAAGGCATAGATCGACCACTCTTTCAGGTCTGCACGCACAATCCACAACATATGCAAAAGACCCAACCCTACAACCACGTATACCAAGCGATGCAACTTCTTCCAGCTCGCTCCCATCCGCCTTTGACTGTAACGATTGGAGGTCACCGCCAGCGCCAACAAACATAGAGCGCCCAAGCTGCCGACAATAATGTAAGGCCGCTTGCTGAGCTCAACCCCCAACTGCGACCAGTCGAGCCCAAGTACAAAGAATAAGTAGGCGCACAGGTGCAACACCACATAGGCAAAACACCACAACCCGATCTGACGACGGACCGCAATCC
Organism: Pseudomonas sp. FSL R10-0399; assembly: GCF_009600165.1. Classification (NCBI taxonomy): domain Bacteria; kingdom Pseudomonadati; phylum Pseudomonadota; class Gammaproteobacteria; order Pseudomonadales; family Pseudomonadaceae; genus Pseudomonas; species Pseudomonas sp. FSL R10-0399. The sequence goes on along the minus strand of NZ_WIWK01000011.1, from coordinate 84,889 downwards.
ACCCCGGCCAGCCCGTCAGTTTTTGCATGGGCGTCATGCATAAGGTCACCAGCAACAGAACCAGAGTCCCAAGCCCCAGCCGATCAACCAACACCTTTCCGGGATCCGGCCCCAAGGCAAAGCTCCACGCCTCATAGAGCCAATACAAAGGCCAGATGGCAGCCGCTATAAATACGCCGATTCGCCACAGTGCAAACTTCATCAGTAATTCTTCCGCAGATCCAGGCCGGTATATAAAGAAGCGACTTCATCCGCATAGCCATTGAACATCTGCGTATCCCGCACATTAGGGCTAAACAAACTGCTCGGCAGGCGTCGCTCCCGCGCTTGTGTCCAGCGAGGGTGATCGACTTGCGGGTTCACATTGGCATAGAAGCCATATTCATTGGCCGCAATACTCTGCCAGGTGGTTTTCGGCTGCTCCTCAACCAGGCTGATTCGCACAATCGACTTCACACTCTTGAAGCCATACTTCCACGGCACAACCAAACGAAGTGGCGCGCCGTTCTGATTAGGCAACTCGCGGCCATACATTCCCACCGCCAATATGGCCAACGGGTTCATCGCCTCATCCAGACGCAATCCTTCTACATAGGGCCAATCAATCAACGCAAAGTCAGAGCGCTGGCCCGGCATGACTTTCGGGTCCTTCAAGGTTTCAAAGCGTATGAACTTAGCTTTCGAAGTGGGCTCAACCTGCTTAAGCAACGCTGACAGGGGGAATCCCATCCAGGGAATGACCATTGACCACGCTTCTACACAGCGCAACCGATAGATCCGCTCCTCCAACTGGTAAGGCTTCATGAAGTCCTCAAGGGCATAACGCCCAGGCTTACCCACCTCGCCATCCACGACCACCGTCCATGGCTCGGTTTTCAAAGCACCCGCGTATTGCGCCGGATCGCCTTTATCAGTACCAAACTCATAGAAGTTGTTGTAGTGAGTAGCGTCTTTGAAAGGCGTAATGGCCTCCCCTTTGACTGTCACTACCTGCCACTGGGTCTGCGGGAGTTTCTCGGCAAACCAGCCCGGCGCCTTGCCCGGTTCAACATCAGCGTAGCGCGAAGCATCAGTGGCATTTGCCCAACGCGGCAGTGCGCTCACGGCTAATCCTGCAAGCGAGCTGCCCAGCAATGCACGGCGAGATAAATAGAAGGACTCAGGGGTGACGTCCGACTCTTTGCAGTCGGACGCTTTAGGCAACTTGATGAGCATGACAACTCCGCAGTATTGGAGGGCTGATGCACCAATAGACTACGGAGTTTGGGGGAAATTACATCACTCGCCGGTTTTGTTACGGCGCAAATGCAATAAATATTGAATCGGGCCCGAAGCGGCATACACCAGGAAAGCCAGCAGCAGAATACGCGGCGGATCGCTGAACACCACAGCGAACACCAACACCACCGCCAGGATCGCCACAAACGGCACGCGCCCTTTCAAATCCAGCTGCTTGAAGCTGTTGTACTTGATGTTGCTGACCATCAGCATGCCCGCCGCAGCCACCAACAAGGCCACCAGGAAGGACATTTTCGATCCCTGGATCCCGTAATCGCTGAACGCCCAAACAATACCGGCTACGACACCTGCCGCAGCCGGGCTGGCCAGACCGATGAAATAACGCTTGTCTGCTGTACCGACCTGCGTATTGAAGCGAGCCAGACGCAACGCCGCGCCTGCTACATAAATGAAGGCCACCATCCAGCCGACCTTGCCCATGTCGCCCAGCGCCCAACCAAACGCCAGCAGCGCTGGCGCCACGCCAAAAGCAACCATGTCAGACAAGGAATCATACTCGGCGCCAAAGGCACTTTCGGTATGAGTCATACGAGCGACCCGGCCATCAAGGCCGTCCAGCACCATGGCGACAAAAATCGCGATGGCGGCAAATGCAAAATACTTGCTTGCGCCCGCAGCATCACCAGCGCTCATTGCGCTTTGCGCACTCATTGAACTGATGATGGAGTAGAAACCGGCAAACAGGTTTGCCGTTGTAAAAAGATTGGGCAGCAGATAGATACCACGATGCCGGACCTTACGGCCTTCAGCGTCATGCCCTTCTTCGACATGCTCATCGATAGGCAGCAGGCTATCGGCGTCAGAAGCCTGTTTTGGCTCTTCGGGACGTTCGCTCATGGACATTACCTTGCAACGATATGGAAAGTTTCAATAGAAGCTTGCAGACCAACTTTCACCCGCAAACGTTCCTGCTTTATACCAGAAGCTGCCGCTTAAACGAAAAAACGCGGCCAGGGCCGCGTTTTTTCAAGATCGTACTGACTTAGTTTTTAGCTTTGTCGACGATTTTGTTAGCACCGATCCAAGGCATCATCGAGCGCAGTTGCTCGCCGATCACTTCGATACCGTGTGCAGCGTTGTTACGACGCTTGGCAGTCATCGAAGGGTAGCCAGTAGCGCCTTCGCTGATGAACATCTTCGCGTATTCACCGTCTTGAATGCGCTTCAGAGCGTTACGCATTGCTTGACGGGATTCAGCGTTGATCACTTCTGGGCCGGTCACGTACTCGCCGTATTCAGCGTTGTTGGAGATCGAGTAGTTCATGTTGGCGATACCGCCTTCGTACATGAGGTCAACGATCAACTTCAGCTCGTGCAAGCACTCGAAGTAAGCCATTTCTGGCGCGTAGCCTGCTTCAACCAGTGTTTCGAAGCCGGCTTTAACCAGTTCAACAGTACCGCCACACAGAACGGCTTGTTCGCCGAACAGGTCGGTTTCGGTTTCGTCTTTGAACGTGGTTTCGATGATACCGGTACGACCACCGCCCACGCCCGAAGCGTAAGACAGTGCAACGTTTTTGGCGTTGCCCGAAGCGTCCTGGTAGATCGCGATCAGGTCAGGAATACCGCCGCCACGAACGAATTCGGAACGTACAGTGTGGCCCGGCGCTTTTGGCGCGATCATGATGACGTCGAGGTCAGCACGCGGAACAACCTGGTTGTAGTGAATCGCAAAACCGTGGGAGAAGGCCAGGGTAGCGCCCTTCTTGATGTTCGGCTCGATTTCGTTCTTGTACAGAGACGACTGGAACTCGTCCGGGGTCAGAATCATGACCAGGTCAGCAGCGGCAACAGCGCTGGCAACGTCAGTTACTTTCAGACCGTGAGCTTCAGCTTTAGCGACAGTGGCCGAACCTTTGCGCAGACCAACAGTAACGTCTACACCGGAGTCTTTCAGGTTGCACGCTTGAGCGTGACCCTGGGAGCCGTAACCGATAATGGCTACTTTTTTGCCCTGGATGATCGAAAGGTCGCAGTCTTTGTCGTAATAAACTTTCATGATTTTCCTTTATGTATCCAGGCCATTCAGGCCGTTAGCACTTGTAAGTTTTAGATGCTGAGTACTTTGTCGCCACGGGCAATACCCGTCACGCCACTGCGAACTGTTTCCAGGATCGAGGCGGTACCAATCGACTGGATGAAACTGTCGAGCTTATCGCTAGTGCCCGTCAACTGTACGGTATAAACGCTGCTACTGACGTCGACAATTTGCCCACGAAATATGTCTGTAGTGCGTTTGATTTCTGCCCGCTGGGCACCGGTTGCCTTGACTTTGACCAGCATCAGCTCACGCTCGATGTGAGCGCTCTCTGACAGATCCACCAGCTTGACCACTTCGATCAGCTTGTTCAGGTTCTTGGTGATCTGCTCAATCACTTCGTCGTGACCCACCGTGGTCAGCGTCAGACGCGACAAAGTCGGGTCTTCCGTTGGTGCCACCGTCAGGCTTTCGATGTTGTAGTTACGTTGCGAGAAAAGCCCAACAACGCGAGACAGAGCACCGGGTTCGTTTTCAAGAAGCAAAGAAATAATGTGCCGCATGATTAAGTACGCTCCGTCTTGCTCAGCCACATGTCGCGCATGGAGCCATCTTTGATCTGCATCGGGTAAACGTGCTCACTGGTATCCACCTGAATATCCAGGAATACCAAGCGATCTTTCATGGCAAAGGCTTCTTCCATTTTCGGCTTCAAGTCTTTGAGGTCGGTAATCCGGATACCCACATGCCCATAGGCCTCAGCCAGCTTGACGAAGTCAGGTAGCGATTCCATATAAGAGTGCGAGTGACGGCTGCCGTAGTTCATGTCCTGCCACTGACGAACCATCCCCAGAACACCGTTGTTCAAGTTGATGATTTTGACCGGTAGACCGTACTGCAGGCACGTCGACAATTCCTGAATGTTCATCTGGATGCTGCCCTCGCCTGTTACACACGCGACGTCATCATCAGGAAAACTCAGCTTCACACCCATTGCCGCCGGAAAACCGAAGCCCATCGTGCCCAGACCGCCAGAGTTGATCCAGCGATTAGGCTTGTTGAAGCGATAGTACTGAGCCGCAAACATCTGATGTTGGCCCACGTCGGACGTGACATACGCATCGCCCTTAGTCACTTCGCAGAGCATTTCGATCACAGCTTGTGGCTTGATCTTGCTGCCGTCGCCCTTGTCGTAAGGGAACAATCCGCGATCGCCGCGCCACTCATCAATCTGCTTCCACCAGGTGGCAACCGCTTCAGGGTTTGGCTTCTCGCCAATGTCCTTGAGGATCGCAACCATTTCGGTCAGCACGCTGTCGACCGGGCCGACAATTGGCACGTCTGCCTTGATGGTTTTGGAGATGGATGCCGGGTCGATATCAACATGGATGATCTTGGCGTTAGGGCAGAACTTGGAGGCACCGTTGATAACACGGTCATCAAAGCGCGCACCCACCGCCAGAATCACGTCCGAGTTGTGCATGGTCATGTTGGCAGTGAAGCTGCCGTGCATGCCGAGCATGCCAATGAACTGACGGTCTGTGCCAGGGTAGGCACCCAAGCCCATCAGCGTATTGGTCACGGGGACGTTGAGCATTTTCGCCAGTTCGGTCAACGGTGCAGCACCGCCACCCAAAATAACGCCGCCGCCTGCGTAAAGAACCGGACGCTTGGCCGCCAAGAGCATTTCTACTGCTTTGCGAATTTGCCCCGAGTGCCCGCGTACAGCCGGGCTGTAAGAACGCAGTTTGGCTTTTTTAGGGAAAACGTATTCGAACTTTTCAGCCGGGTTGGTCATGTCTTTCGGGATATCGACCACGACCGGACCAGGACGACCGGATTGCGCGAGGTAGAACGCCTTTTTCATGACTTCCGGGATTTCCGACGCGTGCTTGATCATGAAGCTGTGCTTCACGATAGGACGCGAGATACCGATCATGTCGGTTTCCTGGAAGGCATCGGTCCCGACCATAGTGCTAGGCACCTGGCCAGAAATGATCACCATCGGAATGGAGTCCATGTAGGCAGTAGCAATACCGGTGATAGCGTTGGTAGCACCCGGCCCGGAAGTCACCAGTACCACACCGGCTTTACCGGTGGCACGGGCGTAACCGTCAGCCATATGGGTAGCAGCTTGTTCGTGACGAACCAGGATGTGGGTAACTTCCGGTTCTTTGAACAGTGCGTCGTAGACATGCAGGAGAGCACCACCAGGGTACCCGTAGATATAGTTGACACCTTCGTCGCGCAAAAAGCGGACGAGCATCTCACCGCCAGATAAAAGCTCCACGTTGTTCACCTCTAAAACGCCAGAATTCCGCTCACAAAATACGAACGGGTCTTAATAGGTTTACTTCTCAGCAGAGCATGAGCGACGGTGGTCGCCGACTACGTCAGCACTGACTGAGCAAGTATTGGGAGCGCCCCAAATATTGCGGGGTTTTCCCACCCAGCGCGAGGTAACGCGTTGCGGGTGTAACAGGTCGGCGCGGGTATGCGCCTCATGATCTGCTGAGAGGGTCTGCTTCTGGCAGTCCCTGTACAGCGGTGTCTGGATTCTTGTGTTTCAGCCCCTCCAAGTCAAGCAATAATTGCGCTTTTTTCCAACTAAGCGCATGAGAACGTAGAAGAAAGGGGCTTGAGAAGGGATAAAACTCGCCTAGATGGCGCAAAGCGGTAGAAATATGCGCAAGACTGCCGGAAAAACCGGCAGCCATGCAATTAACCAGCGTCAGTGATCAGTTGGTCGAACTTTTTCAGCTCAGCCCGCAACCCAAGGCTCTCTTGAGGGCGCTCGGCATACACCATCTCGGCCATCTCCAGAATGCCCGAGACCTTGGGCAGAGGAAGATCCTGTTCAAGGATCTGCTTCATCCGCACCAGGAAAATCCATTGCAGCCACTGGTGAAAGTCCAGCGTGTCGACCGAAAAAGGCTCAACACTGCTCAGCGCCTCAGCACTGGGAGACACATCGTCCCACCAGCCCTGTACGCGCAGTTCACGTTCAATCAGCAATAATTGTTCGGCAATCGCCGCAAAACGAGCATCCATCAGAAACTTACCTGGCTTTTTGACGGGCCAATGCAGCGCCAGCCGCATCACCTTGTTTATCACGCGCTTGAGCAATCAAGCCCCACAAGCTCGCCTGCAAGTCCGGACGACCGCTCGCGAAGGTCAAACCACGGCGGGCAAACTGCTCAGCCTGAGCCGCATCCCCTTGCGCCATACGCACTTCTGCCAGACGGTAGAGCACTTGCGGCTCGCGTGGTGCCACGCGCTGTGCCCGCTCAAGGCTCGACGAGGCGCCATTCAGGTCGCCACTCGCCTGCTGCTGTTGAGCAGTGGTCAGCAGCGCCAACACCGGCCCATCCAGTTGTTCATCTGCTGCCAAGCCGCCACTGCTGGACGGAATGCCACTCGGCGTAATCGGTGCCGGCGCGGTGTAAGTCGTTGTCGGCGCATAGCTGCCGGTGCTGATCGGCGCAGCCGGGCCAGGCGTAATCGGCCCCGGCGTGATCGGCTGGGTCTGAATCGGCGTCGAAACCGCCGCTCCACCACCCGGCACCATCACCACCACACCTGAATCCTGAGGGATTGCCTGAGTCTGAGCAGCACGCGGCGCAGTGGCCTGTGGATAATTACGGGTCGTACGCTGCGCCGAAACACGTTCGCTGTTCGACACCCGAACACCGGAGTCGACAACAGGGATCGAGCCCTGCGGTACGCTCGCGCAACCATTGAGCAAAGCCAGGGCTGAAACAGCCGGAATCCACCACTTGTTCACGTCACACCCTCTTTGCTTAATTCAACCAGCCCTTGACCCAATCCATCACCGCTTCACCTGTCGCGGGTGCTTGCGCACCACAACCGGCTCCAGCAGGCGGTTCACTGCCGCGAATATACGGCATCTGCACAGCGCCCGGGCAGCTCGCATCAGACCCTTGCCCGGTATGCGGATCAATCCAGGCTTTAACAATGTTGTCCGGCTGCGGCATATCCAGCGGCAATGGATCGGCTTTACTCATAAAGCTGGTCCAAACCTGCAAGGCGCCGCTCGCACCGGTAAACGGGGTTTTACCGTTGTCATCACGCCCCAGCCACACCACCGCCAGCAGATCCTGGCTGAAGCCTGCGAACCAGCTGTCACGCGAGTCGTTACTGGTGCCGGTTTTACCCGCCAGCGTGAGGCTTTTCGGCAATACGTTATAGACCGAACGCCCGGTGCCTTCGCGCATCACATGCTGCATTGCCGTCTGGATCAGGTAAATGGAGGCCGGATCGAAGCGCTGCTGGATCTGGAACGGGTAACGTTTCAGCGGCTCGCCTTCAGCCGTCAGCACACTGCGAATGCCGCGCATCGGTGTATTGAAGCCGCCATTGGCCAGCGTCTGATACATCGTTGCCACTTCCATCGGGCTCAGCGCACCAGCGCCCAGCAACATGGACGGGAAGGCCGGAAATTCACGCTCTACTCCCAACCGCGCCAGCGTCTTGAGCACGTTAGGCACGCCAACCTGCTGCCCGAGCCGCACAGTCCCCAGGTTGAAAGAGTTCATCATCGACTGATAAAGGAAGATCGTGCCGTGAGAGCGACGGTCATAGTTCTGCGGCGTCCAGACCTGGCCATCTGCCCCTTTGATCGAAATCGGCTCATCCGACAACCAACTGGTCAGCGTGAACTGGCTTGGTCGCTCAAGTGCGGTCAAATACACCGCAGGCTTGACCAGCGAACCAATCGGGCGCACCGCATCCAGCGCACGGTTAAAGCCTGCATAGCCCGGCAGACGGCTACCAATCAACGCCTGAACCTCACCGGTTTCAGGGTTGGTAACCACCATCGCCGCTTCAACTTCGTCTGCGCCTTTGCGTCCAGCCAGACGCTTAAAGGTGTCACCCACAGCCGCTTCAGACTTCATCTGCAAGATCGGGTCAAAACTGGTGAAGATCCGCAGCCCCTCTTCGGTCAAGTCTTCGTCGCGATAGTCTTCGCGCAATTGACGTTTAACCAGGTCCAGGAAGCCCGGGAATGAACTGTCTGCAAGGCTGCCTCGCTTGGTCACGCCCAGCGGCATCTTTTTAGCCGCAGCGACTTGCTCGACCGTCGCCACGCCCTGTTGCTCCAGCAAGTCGAGCACCAGGTTACGCCGCTCAAGCGCACGTTCAGGGTAACGACGCGGGTTATACGCCGACGGCCCTTTAACCATGCCCACCAGCAACGCCACCTGATGCAGTTTGAGTTCAGACAACGGCTGGCTGAAGAAGAACTGGCTGGCCAGACCAAAGCCGTGCACCGCACGCTGGCCGTCTTGCCCCACAAACACTTCGTTGAGGTAAGCCTCAAGGATCTCGCGCTTGTCGTAATGCATTTCAAGCAGCAGCGCCATCATCGCTTCAGTCAGCTTGCGGCTGAGGCTGCGCTCGTTGGTCAGGAAGAAGTTCTTGACCAATTGTTGAGTCAACGTACTGCCGCCCTGACGCATTTGCCCGGACGAGGTATTGACCCACAGGGCACGGACGATCGACTTGGGCGATACGCCAAAGTGATGATAAAAATCGCGGTCTTCTACCGTTACCAGCGTATCGAGCAGGTACGGCGGTACCTGATCAATGTTGATCAGAATCCGGTCTTCGAGGTTTTTCGGATAAAGGCCGCCAATCAGCAACGGCTCAAGCCGCACCACGGGCAACTTGGCGCCGTTGGTCGAGGTCAGTTCCGACACATAATCGCCAGAAAAACGTACCCGTACTGGCTGCGCTTTCTCAGCACCTTCATAAAACTGGAAACCACGGGTGTTCAGGTCAACCGTGTTGCCATTCACCGAGGCTGCACCGGGGCCATTGGCCACACTTTCGCGGCGATAGCCGAGTGCATCGAGTTCAGTCAAAAAGTCGTTCTTGCTGAGTTTCTGGCCGACGAACAGCTCCAGCGGCCGGGCATACACCTTGGCCGGGATAGTCCAGCGCTTGCCAGAAAACTTCTCTTGCACGATGGCATCGAGGTAAACAGCAAAACCTGCCAGCACCACCAGGCCGACGAGGCTGAGCTTAAGGGCCCAACCCAGCCAGGGCCGCAGGCCACCAGAAGGACGTTTGGAACGGGAGCGGGGGGATCGAGTTCGAGTCATGGCGCGGGATTATACGCACTTTGCTCATGTTCATCATGCGCGTCCGGCGGTTTGCACGACCGCTGTCAACAGCCATAATGGCGCATTGAATTTTCCCGCCTTTAGAAGGACCGACCGTGAGCCAGAACCTGATTACCGCGCTACAAAATCCGAGCTTATACCCGCATGAAGTCGACGGGTTTCAGGTTATCGAGACCCACATTTCCTGGGTTATCCTCACCGGGCCCTACGCCTACAAAATCAAAAAACCGGTTAACTTCGGCTTTCTTGATTTCACCGAACTCAGTGGCCGCGAATTCTTCTGCAATGAAGAACTGCGCCTCAACCAGCGCCTGACCGAAGGCCTGTACCTGGACGTACTGCCGATCACCGGCAGTGCCGACGCGCCTCAACTCGGCGGCGAAGGCCCGGCTATCGAGTACGTGCTGAAAATGCGCCAATTCCCGCAAAGCCAGCTGCTGAGCACGCTGCAGGCCAATGGCGAACTGACTGCTGCGCACATCGACGAAATGGCCCAGCAAATTGCCCATTTCCACACACACGCCCCGCATGTCCCGCTGGAACATCACCAAGGCACCCCTGAAGCCGTCATGGAGCCCGTGCGTCAGAACTTCGAGCAGATCCGCCCTTTCCTGTCCGACAAGGCTGACCTGCTGCAACTCGATGCCCTTCAAGCCTGGGCCGAAGCCAGCTTCACCCGTCTCCAGCCACTGCTCGAACAACGCAAGGCCCAAGGGTTTATCCGCGAATGCCATGGTGACATCCACCTGGGCAACGCCACCATGATCGACGGCAAAGTGGTGATTTTCGACTGCATCGAATTCAACGAGCCGTTCCGTTTTACCGACGTGTACGCCGACACCGCCTTTCTGGCCATGGACCTTGAAGATCGCGGCCTCAAGTGCCTGGCGCGCCGCTTTGTCAGCCAGTACCTGGAGTTGACCGGCGACTATCAAGGGCTTGAGCTGCTCAACTTCTACAAAGCCTATCGCGCCCTGGTTCGTGCCAAAGTCAGCCTGTTCAGCATGCCGGCAGAAGCCAGCGCAGTGCAACGCGCGGCCACCCTGCGCCAGTACCGCAACTACGCTAACCTGGCCGAAAGCTACAGCACCATCCCTTCACGCTTCCTGACCATCACCCACGGCGTTTCAGCCGTCGGTAAAAGCTCTGTTGCGATGCGTTTGGTTGAGTCCCTGGGTGCCATTCGTTTGCGCTCCGATGTCGTTCGCAAGCAATTGTTTGGCGAGCAAACCGGCGACAACACCGTTGGCCATGGCATTTATAGCGCTGACGCCAGTGCCGCGACCTACGACAAACTGCATGAACTGGCCGGCATCGTGCTGCGCGCGGGCTTCCCGGTGGTCATTGATGCCACCTACCTCAAACGCGAACAACGCGACGCTGCCGCCAAAGTTGCCGAAGCAACGGGCGTACCGTGCCTGATCCTCGACTGCACCGCACCCGACGCCGTAATCGAAGGCTGGCTGGCTCATCGCAATAGCCTTGGCAACGACCCGTCTGACGCGACCATGGACGTTGTCCGAGCGCAACAAGCCAGCCGGGAGCCACTCGGGGCAGATGAAGTCCTGCGCAGCAAACCGGTTGAAACCAACAACAGCAAAAGCCTGGACACCCTGATCAGCGATATCCGTCAACGCCTGCCAGGGCTGTAAGTGCTTGCCCGTGCCGCGAAACTGCAAGGGTTTCGCGGCACGCCAATAGTGGCACTATAATATTGGTGTACATCCATCAGGAGACGCCCCATGAGCCGCCCAGCCTTGCTTCAATCGGCGCTCTACACGTTACTGCATGAAGACAACATCAGCGGGTTTAACCAACAGCGTCCATCCGGACACATTGATATGCGAGGCGGCGACTTTCGCGGGCTGGATTTGCGTGAGTTAAATGCGGACAGCGTGGACTTTACCGACGCCTATTTCCGTTCTGCCGATCTACGTGGCCTGGACTTGCGTAACGCCTGTATCGAAGGCGCCAGCCTGGCCCATGCGCAAATTTCAGGCGCCTACTTTCCGGTCGAACTGACCGCGGATGAAATCCTGATGTCGGTCAACTTCGGCACACGCTTGCGCTACCGCACCAAATAAACCAAATACGACATTCGCCCCAACGCCCGCCCGGCGTTGGCGACTGTTGTCTGCAATTTGAGGCAAGCGCTCTGGCTCGGGCCTTTGCATCAATCCCTCTAACAGCCCTAACGCCATCTCCTGCACTTTTTGCGGCTGCTTGTTCCAAAAACGACTAACGGACGGCGGCTTTCTTATCAGCCGCTACACTTCAGCTCACCTGTCTTGACTCATAAGCGCTGAGCTCACGCCGTCGCAAGGAGAGCTGATGCAAGATGAACTCCAGCATCTAAAAAACCTTGGGAAAACCTCGGCGCAATGGTTGCACGCTGTCGGTATCCACAGCGCTTCGGATTTAAGGCGCCGCGGGGCGGTCGAGGCTTACCGGGCCGTCAAGGCCAGAGGCTTTCGGGCCTCCAAAGTGCTGCTTTATGCCATTGAGGGCGCGCTGCTGGACGTTCACTGGAACGACATCCCCCCGCACAGAAAGGCGTTTTTGAATGAGCAAGTAGAAGATTTGTTCAAGCTGAAAAAAGGCTAACCCGCACCGTTTATCGGTGGCGCAAAAAAAGCTGAAAAACAGCTGTTGACATGAAAATGAGAATTGTTATTATTACGCCATCTGGTCGCGAGGCCAGTCGATCTTCTGGAAGGCCCTTGGTTCGGACTCTCAGAAAATCTCCTCATCAGGCTAATCACGGTTATTTGACCCGGCTCTTGCCGGGTCTTTTTTTGCCTGTAAAAAACCCGATTACTCCGCCGCCTCCTGTAGGAGCTGCCGAAGGCTGCGATCTTTTGACTTTCACGATCAAAAGATCGCAGCCTTCGGCAGCTCCTACTCGGCGATATCTCGTCAGCCCGCTTAAGTTGTTAGCGCGCAATAATTACCGGGTGCCCTAATTCCGGATGTGGCTGCACCAACACATCCAGCCCGAACACGTCTTTGAGCGACTGCGGCTGCAACACCACTTGCGGGCTGTCCAAGGCACGCGGGTAGCCGTCTTCAAGCAACAACAGACGATCGCAGTAACGCGCGGCGAGGTTCAGGTCGTGCAGGATGATCAACACCGCAGCGCCCCGATCGGCAAAGGCACGAATGGCTTTCAAGGTTGTGTGCTGATGCAAAGGGTCAAGCATCGAGGTCGGTTCATCGAGCAGCAACGTCTGCCCATTTTGTCCCGGCCACAACTGCGCCAGCACCCGTGCCAGGTGAACCCGCTGTCGCTCGCCGCCGGACAACGCCAGGTAACTGCGCCCCGCCAAATGCCCGACATCAGCCGCCTCCAGCGCCGCACAGATAATCTCGGCATCGCGCACGGTGCCGGTCTGATGGGGCAAACGCCCCATACCGACCACCTCTTCAACACGAAAGGCAAAATCGAGGGTCGATGTCTGTGGCAACACGGCAAGACGCTGCGCCCGCTCAGCGCCCTTCCACTGGCTCAATGCATCCTCATCCAGCAAGACTTGCCCTTCGGTTGGCGCCAACTCCCCGCACAGCGCCGCCAGCAAGGTGCTTTTACCGGCACCGTTGGGCCCCAGAACTCCCAGCACTTCACCCGGCCGCACCTCAAGGGTAATGTCAGTCAGCACCCTTTTAGGGCCACGACGAATCTGCAGGTTTTCTGTACGCAGCATCAGTGGCGGCCTCGCAACAGCAAGTAAAGGAAGAATGGCGCGCCCAAAAATGCGGTCACGATACCAATCGGCATTTCAGCAGGGGCCAAGGCCAAGCGCGCAATCAGGTCGGCAAACAGCAGCAAAGCAGCGCCCGCCAGTACCGACGCGGGCAACAACACCCGATGATCCGGCCCGGCCAGCAGCCGCACCAAATGCGGCACCACCAAACCGACAAAGCCGATCATGCCCGCCGCAGCCACTGCCGCCCCAACGCCCAGCGCGGTGCAGAACACCAACTCGCGCTTGAGCCCTTCTACATTGATGCCCAGGTGATTAGCTTCGGACTCGCCCAGCAACAAAGCGTTAAGCGCGCTGGCCCGGCGTGGCAACCATAGGGATACCGCCACGGTCACAAACAGCAGAGGCCACAATCGGGCATAACTGGCGCCGTTCAAGCTGCCCAGGTTCCAGAACGTCAGGGTGCGCAACGTCGCGTCATCGGCCAGGTACGTGAACAACCCCACCGTCGAGCCGGCCAGCGCCGTGAGGGCGATACCCGCCAGCAGCATCACTGCCACGCTGGTTTGCCCGTTACGGCGGCCAAGCCGGTAAACCAGTGCCGTCACCCCCAACCCACCGAGAAACGCACAGATCGACAGTAAATAAGGGCCAAACGCGTCGGGCAAACCGCCAAAGGCTGAGCCGCCGACAATCGCAATCGCCGCGCCCAGTGACGCACCACTGGACACCCCCACCAGGCCGGGGTCAGCCAGAGGGTTACGAAACAAGCCCTGCATGGCCACACCTGACAACGCCAGCACACCGCCCACGGCCAAACCGAGCAACGTGCGGGGCAAGCGAATCTGCCCCAGGATCAACTCAGCCTGTTCCAGCCCGTCACCATTTATCGGCACGCCGATCAAGCGCAAGGCCGCACGCATGGTGTCGAGCAACGGCAAACTCACCGGCCCCAACGCCAACGACAACCAGATGGCTATCAGACACAGCGCACTCAGCCCGATAAACAACGGGCGAGGCTTAACCAATGTCCTCATGGGTTAGCCGGAGCCGCTGGGTAAAATTCAGCCGTCAGTTGCTTCAAGCTATCCGGCAAGCGCGGGCCCAGGCCGCCTACCAGTAGCGTTGGGTCCAGCTCATAAATACGCCCGTCTTTGGCCGCCTTGAGCGAGGCCAGAATCGGGTTTTCCTTCATCAGTGCTTTGCGCGCCTCGTCGCCAGTCAGGCTACGGTCTGCAAACACCAGCACGTCAGGGTTCAAACCTGCCAGCGCTTCTACGGAAAAGGTTTTATAGCCCGTGTGCGTGGCCAGGTTGTGACCACCGGCCTGTGTCAGCAACCAGTCTGCCGCCGTGTCTTTGCCCGCAACCAGTGGCTTGCCGCCTGCATGCCCCAACAGCAGCAGCACGCCCGGCGATGTGTGCTGGGCTTGTGCCTGTTTGACCTGCTGTTGCAGCGCTTCCAGTTGCTGCTGATACGCCTTGAACACTTGCGCCGCTTTAGCCTCATCCCCCAGCAGGCGCCCCAAGTGCGCGAGAGTACCCTCAAGGGTGGGCAGATCAGCTTCGGCCGAGAACATTTCAACCGGCACACCGGCGTTACGAATCTGCGCCAGCACCGGTGGTGGCCCCATTTCCTCGGTGCCGATCAAGACATCCGGCTTGAGGCTCAAAATCCCCTCTGCCGACAGTTGCCGCTGATACCCGATGCTGGGCAGCGACTTAAGTGATTCTGGATGTTGGCTGGTGGTATCGACCCCAACCAATTTAGACTCCGCGCCTAAAGCGCTGACCCACTCCGAAAGCGCGCCCCCGGCACTGACCCAGCGTTGGGGCAACTCGTCAGCCAGGCTGACATGACTGATCATAAAGCCTGCACAAAGCATTATCAGGCGGGTACTCAGGCGCATACGGGGGCGTTCCTTGATAAGTGGGCTCAACGGAGCAACGGCAGTGCCGCCAGTCAAAACAGCACATCACAGAGCAGCCCGCCATTTGATAATTGTTTGCATTTGCACGTCAACCTCTTAACGTGCGCCATCACGCGGATCGATTCATACATCAGGGTAGGTTAAGGATTGTAATGAAATATGTGTGCCCCTCAGCGTCGCTGACCGAAGGTGCGAGCCTGGGCTTTGAACAGCACGGTATCCGCCTGTTTGTCGTGCGCCGGGCCGGTCAGGTCTACGCCTATAAAAATCGCTGCCCGCATCGCGGTGTGCCGCTGGAATGGCAGCCCAACCAATTCCTCGACCCCAGCGCCAGCCTGATCCAGTGCGCGACCCATGCTGCGTTGTTTTTGATTGAGAGCGGGGAATGCGTTGCCGGGCCTTGCGCCGGGCAATTCTTGACCGCCCTTGGCTGCCATGAAGACAACCAAGGGATCTGGCTGACACTCGATGAGTCAGAGGATGACGTCTAACCGGCGGTCAACCACCACCGCGTCAGACGTCAGGCTGACACCATAAGCCAGTACTTGCACACCTGCCGCCACCGCTTCACGCAAAGCCGCCGCATAGCCCGGGTCGATTTCTTGCGCCGGGCGCACTGCGTCGATCCCGGTCAGGTTGACGCAATACAGCTGCACCGCCCGCACGCCTTCACGGGCCAGGCTGGCCAGCTCACGCAAATGCTTGGCGCCGCGCTGAGTGACCGCATCCGGAAACGCCGCCACACGGGTGTCGTCAAAACCCAAGGTGACACTTTTGACTTCGACAAAGGCAAAGCCCTCCGGGTACTCCAGGCGGAAATCAATCCGGCTGTTTTCCTGCCCGTAAGCCACTTCACGCTTGAGCGCGGTAAAACCATTGAGCTCGGTGATCACCCCGGCCAATAGCGCTTCTTCGACCAAACGATTGGCACGCCCGGTGTTCACACACGCCAAACGGCCTTGCGGGGTTTCGCTGATCTCCCAGGTGCCCGGCAATTTGCGCTTGGGGTCATTGGAGCGACTGAACCAGACTTGCCCGCCTTCGACCATGCAATTAAGCATCGAACCGGTATTGGGACAGTGAATGGTTAGCAGCTCGCCGTTGACGGTTTCGATGTCGGCCAAAAAACGCTTGTAACGCTTTATCAGACGCCCTTCTTCTAAGGCTGGAGAGAACTGCATCAGTTTTTCCAGCTCTGCAGGCCACGGGCAATTCGCTCAACCGCTTCCTGTAGGCGCGGCAAACTCTGGGTATAGGCAAAGCGCACGTGATGCCCGGCCTGATAACGCCCGAAATCCAGGCCCGGGGTGAAGGCAACGTGCTCGGTTTCGAGGAAATGACGGCAAAAAGCGAAGGCATCATCGCCGAACGCGCTGATATCAGCGTACAAATAAAACGCACCTTCAGGCTCCACGGCAATGCCGAATCCCAACGCTCGCAACGCGGGCAACAAAAAGTCGCGACGGCGTCCAAACTCGGCGCGGCGCTCTTCCAAAATGGCCAGCGTTTGTGGCTCAAAACACGCCAGCGCCGCATATTGCGCCATGCTCGGAGCGCTGATGTAGAGGTTCTGCGCGAGCTTTTCCAGGTCAGCGATGGCCTCCGGCGGCGCCACCAGCCAGCCCAGGCGCCAGCCGGTCATGCCGAAATACTTTGAGAAGCTGTTGAGCACAAAGGCGCTGTCGTCCACCTCAAGCACGCTGGCGGCCTCACATCCGTAGGTCAGGCCGTGATAGATCTCGTCCACCACCAAATGCCCACCACGCTTCTTGACCGCGGCCGACAAGGCGGCCAGCTCATCACGGCTCAAGAGTGTCCCGGTCGGGTTCGCCGGGGACGCGACCAGCGCGCCCACACTGTCTTGATCCCAGTGGCGCTCAACCAGGTCATCCGTCAACTGGTAGCGAACATCAGGGCCGACAGGTACCAGCTGCGCGGCCCCTTCAACCAAGCGTAAGAAATGCCGGTTACAGGGGTAGCCCGGATCTGCAAGCAACCAGTGTTTTCCCGGATCAACCAGCAGGCTGCTGGCTAAAAGCAAAGCACCAGAGCCGCCTGGGGTGATCAGAATGCGCGAAGGGTCGATGTTCAAGCCGTAACGCTGTTGATAAAACCCGGAAATTGCTTCGCGCAACTCCGGTAAGCCGCGTGCTGCGGTGTAACGGGTTTTACCCGCGGCCAGGGCCGCCTGGCCCGCCGCAATAATCGGCTCGGCCGTGGTGAAATCGGGCTCGCCAATCTCCAGGTGAATCACATCGTGCCCCGCCGCCTGCAACTCGTTGGCACGCGCCAACAACGCCATGACGTGGAATGGTTCGATCGCGCGGCTGCGCGCACTGTAAGACTGAGCCATGAGCCTGCCTTCCTGGGTAAGCAAAAGTCCGATTCTACCCAAGCACTGTCACAAGGGAGAGCGAAATAGAGTCTTAGACTGCCCGTGCGTAGAACCAAACGGCGCAAGCCCCGGTCATAGCTCGGCTAAAATATTAATTTGCCACTAATCTTAAGTACGACAGGCTTTGTACACGATCGCTGACAACAGGCTAGACAACCGGGAGTAGCGCGGCCCGAATTGATCTGGTAAGTTCGCCCGCTTGCAGCCGCAGGGCCGGCAGGTGTCGGTGATGTTGCAATCCTGCGCAATGGATTAGAAGAACAGAGGCGGTCCATTTCATGCCCACACAAGCACAGCAACAGAATACTCAATCGCTTAGCGGCTTCGAGCCCTACGTTGAAAAGCCGGGTGAAGAGTACATGGGCGAGCCTATGCGCAAGCACTTCACCAAGATTCTGCAAAAGTGGAAACAGGACTTGATGCAGGAAGTCGACCGCACCGTTGATCATATGAAAGACGAAGCGGCCAACTTTCCTGACCCAGCTGATCGCGCCAGCCAGGAAGAAGAGTTCAGCCTGGAACTGCGAGCCCGCGACCGTGAGCGCAAACTCATCAAGAAAATCGACAAGACCCTGCAACTGATCGAAGACGAAGAGTACGGTTGGTGCGAGTCTTGCGGCGTCGAAATCGGCATTCGCCGACTCGAAGCCCGCCCCACGGCGGACATGTGCGTAGACTGCAAAACCTTGGCTGAAATCAAGGAAAAACAAGTCGGCAAGTAATCGCCGGCCTGACCAAATGGGGCGTGCGAACGCCCCATTTTTGTTTCTGGATTTACACATTGACGTGGCCCCCCCTGTGGGAGCGGGCTTGCTCGCGATGCAGACGCCATGACAAGCCTGAATGACCGCGCCGAAACCCTCGCGAGCAACCCCGCTCCCACAAAAAATGCATGACCCCATGACAGCCTCTCCAAACCCCTCCTATATCGGGCGCTTCGCCCCGACGCCCAGCGGTCATTTGCACTTCGGCTCGCTGGTGGCTGCCCTCGCCTCGTACCTTGACGCACGCTCCGTAGGCGGGCGCTGGTTGTTGCGTATGGAAGATCTCGACCCACCGCGTGAAATGCCCGGCGCTCAAGCAGCCATACTCGACGCTCTGCAACGCTATGGGTTTGAGTGGGACGGCGAACTGGTCCGCCAAAGCGAGCGCCATGACACCTACGCACAGGTTGTGGACCGCTTGTTTAGCCAGGGCCTGGCCTATGCCTGCACGTGCTCGCGCAAACAACTCGAAGGCTATAACGGGATTTACCCCGGGCTGTGCCGCAATGCCGGCCACTCGATGGAGAACGCCGCCATTCGCCTGCGCGTGCCCGAACTTGAGTACGCCGTTGAAGACCGCGTACAAGGCACCTTCCGTCAGCATTTGGGCCGTGACGCAGGTGACTTTGTCATCCGCCGCCGCGATGGCCTGTACGCCTACCAGTTAGCGGTGGTGCTCGATGATGCCTGGCAAGGGGTCACCGATATCGTACGCGGCGCCGACCTGCTCGACTCCACACCGCGTCAGCTATACCTACAAGAGTTGCTCGGGTTATCACAGCCTCGCTACCTGCACGTGCCGCTGATCGTTCAACCCGACGGCCACAAGCTGGGCAAATCGTACCGCTCGCCGCCGCTGACACCCGATCAAGCCTCGCCCCTGCTGCTTCGCGCCCTGCGAGCACTGGGCCAGGCTCCGGACGAAAGCCTTGATGGCGCCAGCCCGCGTGAGATCCTCGATTGGGGCATTGCGCACTGGAATGCCGGGCTGATCCCGCGCACGCTCACCCTGGCCGAAGCGCAATTACGCTGACAGCCCTTGCAGGTTGCCAGCCATCCGTTACCATCGCCGCACGTTTTTAGGGCATGCGGCCAGCAAAAGTGAGGGCAGGATGTATATCTATCGATTGGTCCTGTTGCTGGTTGTCGGGATCTACCTGTTTTCCCCCGCCATCATGGATTGGTGGATTGACGCGACGGGGGCCTGGTACAGGCCGTATCTGCTTTGGCTGATTCTGATCGTTGTGACCTTTATTCTTCAGAGCCAAAAAGATGCCGATGAGCTTTAGCCTGACCCAGATGGTGCTGGTCAGCGCCGCGTATTTGCTGGTGCTGTTTGCGGTGGCGTGGATCAGTGAGCGCGGCATGATCCCGCGCGCGATCATCCGCCACCCGCTGACTTACACCTTGTCACTGGGTGTTTACGCCAGCGCCTGGGCGTTCTACGGCACCGTGGGCCTGGCGTACGAATACGGTTACGGCTTTTTATCCAGCTACCTCGGGGTGTCCGGCGCGTTCTTACTGGCGCCCGTGTTGCTCTACCCCATCTTAAAAATCACCCGCACCTACCAGTTATCTTCACTGGCAGACCTTTTTGCGTTTCGCTTTCGCAGTTCATGGGCGGGCGCGCTGACCACGATTTTCATGCTGATCGGCGTGTTACCGCTGCTGGCCCTGCAAATTCAGGCCGTGGCCGACTCCATCAGCATCCTGACCCGAGAACCGGTGCAACACCGCGTAGCCCTGAGTTTCTGCGCGATGATTACCCTGTTCACGATTTTCTTCGGTTCACGGCACATCGCCACGCGTGAGAAGCACGAAGGGCTGGTGTTCGCCATTGCCTTTGAATCGGTGATCAAGCTGGTCGCCATCGGCGGTGTTGGCCTTTATGCGCTGTACGGCGTGTTTGGTGGCCCGCAGCAACTGGAAGTCTGGCTGCTGCAAAACCAGACCGCCCTCGCCGCCCTGCACACCCCGCTGCAAGAAGGCCCTTGGCGCACCTTGCTGCTGGTGTTTTTTGCTTCGGCCATTGTGATGCCGCACATGTATCACATGACCTTCACCGAAAACCTCAACCCGCGCGGGCTAGTCAGCGCCAGCTGGGGTTTGCCCCTGTTCCTGCTGCTGATGAGCCTGGCCGTGCCGCTGATTCTCTGGGCCGGGCTCAAGCTGGGCGTCACCACCAACCCCGAGTACTTCACCCTGGGGATTGGCATCACAGCCAACAGCAAAGCCCTGGCGTTACTGGCCTATGTCGGCGGGCTTTCGGCGTCCAGCGGGTTGATCATCGTCACCACCCTGGCGCTGTCGGGCATGGCGCTCAACCACCTGGTGCTGCCGCTGTATCAACCGCCCGCAGAAGGCAATATCTACCGCTGGCTGAAGTGGACCCGCCGCGCGCTGATTGTGGCCATCATCATGGCCGGCTACGGGTTTTACCTGCTGCTGGGCGCCGAGCAAGATCTCGCTAATCTGGGCATCGTCGCCTTTGTCGCCACCTTGCAGTTCCTGCCGGGCGTACTCTCGGTCCTGTACTGGCCAACGGCAAACCGCCGCGGCTTTATCGCCGGGTTGCTGGCCGGGATCGTGGTGTGGATGGGCAGTATGCTGTTCCCGCTAATCGGTAACTTCCAGGGCTTCTACATCCCGTGGCTAGACATGATCTACGTGCTGGACGATACCAGCTGGCACATGGCGGCCATCGCCTCGCTCGCCGCCAACGTTCTGATGTTCACCCTGATCTCCTTGTTCACCAACGCCAGCCCCGAAGAAGCCAGCGCCGCCGAAGCCTGTGCGGTAGACAACGTGCGTCGCCCGCAACGTCGCGAACTGCATGCCGCCTCCCCGCAAGAATTTGCCACCCAACTGGCCAAACCTCTGGGCGCCAAGGCCGCGCAAAAGGAAGTCGAGCAAGCCTTGCGTGACCTGTACCTGCCCTTCGACGAGCGGCGGCCGTACGCCTTGCGGCGCTTGCGTGACCGGATCGAAGCCAACCTGTCGGGCCTGATGGGCCCCAGCGTTGCCCAAGACATGGTTGAAACCTTTCTGCCTTACAAATCAGGCGGCGAGAACTACGTCACCGAAGACATCCACTTCATCGAAAGTCGGCTTGAGGACTATCACTCACGCCTGACCGGCCTGGCCGCCGAGCTCGATGCCTTGCGCCGCTATCACCGCCAAACGCTGCAAGAACTGCCGATGGGCGTGTGCTCGCTGGCCAAGGATCAAGAGATCCTGATGTGGAACAAAGCCATGGAAGAACTGACCAGCATTCCCGCCCAGCGGGTGGTCGGTTCACGCCTGAACACCCTGGGCAACCCGTGGCGCGAATTGCTGCAGGGCTTTATCGACCTGCCCGACGAGCACTTGCACAAGCAGCATCTGGCCCTCGACGGCCAAACTCGCTGGTTGAACCTGCACAAAGCGGCCATTGATGAACCGCTGGCACCGGGTAACAGTGGCCTGGTGTTACTGGTCGAAGACTTGACCGAAACACAGATGCTCGAAGACAAACTGGTGCATTCCGAGCGGCTGGCCAGCATTGGGCGACTGGCCGCGGGCGTGGCCCATGAAATCGGTAACCCGGTAACCGGCATCGCTTGCCTGGCGCAGAACCTGCGCGAAGAGCGCGAGGACGACGGCGAACTGACCGAGATCAGCAGCCAGATCCTTGAGCAGACCAAGCGCATCTCACGCATTGTGCAGTCGCTGATGAGTTTCGCCCACGCGGGTAGCCATCAGCACAATGACGAGCCCGTCTGTCTGGCCGAAGTGGCGCAGGATGCCATTGGTCTGCTGGCCTTGAACCGGCGCAACTTTGAGGTGCAGTTTTACAACCTGTGCGACCCCGATCACTGGGTCGACGGTGACCCGCAGCGCTTGGCGCAAGTGTTGATCAACCTGCTCTCAAACGCGCGCGACGCCTCGCCTGCCGGCAGCGCCGTGCGGGTCAAGAGCGAAGCCAGCGAGCACACGGTCGACCTGATCGTTGAAGACGAGGGCAGCGGAATTCCGAAGAACATCATGGACCGATTGTTCGAACCTTTCTTCACCACCAAGGACCCTGGCGAAGGCACCGGCTTGGGCCTTGCACTGGTCTATTCCATCGTTGAAGAGCATTATGGACAAATCACCATCGACAGCCCGGCTGACATTCAGAGCCAACGCGGGACCCGTATTCGGGTGACACTACCGCGTCATGTCGAAGCGACGTCCGCTGTGAACTGAGACCGTCGAGAGAACTGAATCAATGCCGCATATTTTGATCGTCGAAGACGAAACAATCATCCGCTCCGCGTTGCGCCGCCTGTTGGAGCGTAATCAGTACCAGGTCAGCGAAGCCGGCTCGGTACAGGAAGCGCAAGAGCGTTTCAGCATTCCCTCGTTCGACTTGATAGTCAGCGACTTGCGTCTGCCCGGTGCGCCCGGCACCGAGCTGATCAAGCTGGGGCAAGGCAAGCCAGTGCTGATCATGACCAGCTACGCCAGCCTGCGCTCAGCCGTCGACTCAATGAAAATGGGCGCGGTCGACTACATCGCCAAGCCGTTTGATCACGACGAAATGCTTCAGGCTGTGGCGCGCATTCTGCGCGATCGTCAAAACAGCCAGACGGTGGCCGCCGCTGACCGCCCGGCCGCCAAGCCCGGTAACACCGACAAAAACACGGTGGACAACAGCAACGGTGAAATCGGCATCATTGGCTCATGCCCTCCGATGCTCGACATGTACAGCAAGATCCGCAAAGTCGCGCCCACAGACTCCAATGTGCTGATTCAAGGTGAGTCGGGCACGGGTAAAGAACTGGTTGCCCGCGCCCTGCACAACCTGTCCAAACGCGCCAAGGCCCCGATGATCTCGGTCAACTGTGCGGCCATTCCTGAATCCCTGATCGAATCCGAACTGTTCGGCCACGAAAAAGGCGCGTTTACCGGCGCCAGCGCCGGGCGTGCCGGGCTGGTCGAAGCCGCCGACGGCGGCACACTGTTCCTCGACGAAATCGGTGAGCTGCCCCTGGAAGCCCAGGCGCGCTTGCTGCGCGTGCTGCAAGAAGGCGAGATCCGCCGCGTGGGCTCGGTGCAGTCGCAAAAAGTCGATGTGCGCCTGATCGCTGCGACCCACAGAGACCTCAAGAACCTGGCCAAGGTTGGCCAGTTCCGTGAAGACTTGTACTACCGCTTGCACGTTATCGCGCTCAAATTGCCGCCTTTACGCGAACGCGGCGCTGACGTTATCGAAATCGCCCGCGCTTTCCTCGCCCGTCAAAGCGCCCGTATTGGCCGTACCGACCTCAAGTTCGCCCCTGACGCAGAGCGCGCCATCAGCCATTACTCATGGCCGGGTAACGTCCGCGAGCTAGAAAACGCCGTAGAGCGCGCCGTGATCCTGTGCGAAAGCCCGGAAATCTCGGCCGACCTGCTGGGTATCGACATCGAGCTGAGCGACTTGCAAGACGACGATTTTATCGGCCTGGCGCCGCAACAGAGCATCAGCAGCGGTAACACCAGCCTGGACCCGACCGAAGACCTGTCACTGGAAGACTACTTCCAGCACTTCGTTCTGGAACATCAAGACCACATGACCGAGACCGAACTGGCCCGCAAGCTTGGCGTGAGTCGTAAATGTTTGTGGGAACGTCGCCAACGCCTGGGCATTCCACGCAGAAAAACCGGTGTCGCCAGCGAAAACTGAAACGGGTAACGCTGCAGGTAACACCTCACACCGAGAGAAAACTGTTACCGCTGATTAATCACGTAACAAAAGCCGGGGTTTACGGTAACGAAACCCCGGCTTTTTTTGGCCTGTCAAAAAGTGAAAAGCCAGAAAACCCCTTATTTTGCTGGGCCGCGCAAAAGTTGGCACGACCCCTGCTATATGTATTCGTACAAGAACAATAAGAATCACAGCAACACACAATAAAAATAAGACGTATCGGCTCACGCATAACAAAAACAACACGGCGGAGGCGCAGCTAACTGATTGTTTTGGAGAGGCGTTGTACATGGGGCTTGCCCCACGGCTAGGCAGAGAACAACAAAAACTGCACTTAAAGCAGAGCCTGAACTAGTTGGATCATTGATCACATCAACACAGCGACCAAAGCAATCCGTTTGCTCTTATCTCTCAATTTGAGAGGGTTACACAGGCTAAAACCTGGTAACCAGGGCACTTAACAAAAACAAAAAGCCCGAAACTCATAATAAAAATAGAGCATGCAACTAATTCTGGGGGAGCTTCGGCTCCCCTTGTGCTTGCTGCGATTCAGAAAAAATCGCTTACACGCTCTAACTCAAGCCTCTGGTAGCTATTTATCGCATGCCGTTTGTAGCTTCGCGCGCAAGAGCGGCTCAGCTTCCTACACCATCCCCTGACTAAATGCTAGAATCCCCGCCCATCATGCGGTCATTCTTCGTTTTGGCCGAACATTCCTTCAAACAGTGCATCCCATGCTGAAGAAGCTGTTCCAGTCACTCCGTACTCCCAAGCGTCGCACGCAACAACTGCGTAGCACCCCAGAAGTGCTCAACAGCGGCCAACACTCGCTGCAACGCGCTCAATTCAGCCGTTACGCCGTCAACATCGTCGAACGTCTGCAGAACGCCGGTTATGAGGCCTATCTGGTCGGCGGTTGTGTGCGCGACATGCTGCTCAACATCACGCCAAAAGACTTCGACGTTGCCACCAGCGCCACCCCTGAACAGGTGCGTGCAGAGTTTCGCAATGCGCGGATCATTGGCCGTCGGTTCAAGTTGGTTCACATCCACTTTGGCCGTGAAATCATCGAAGTCGCGACCTTCCGCGCCAACCACCCGCAAAACGACGAAGAGGAAGACAGCAACCAGTCCTCGCGTAACGAAAGCGGGCGCATTTTGCGTGACAACGTTTACGGCACCCTTGAAGAAGACGCCCAGCGTCGTGACTTCACGATCAACGCCCTGTATTACGACCCGGTCAGCGAGCGCATTCTTGATTACGCCAACGGCGTACACGACATCCGCAATCACCTGATTCGCCTCATCGGCGACCCTCAGCAGCGCTACCAGGAAGACCCGGTGCGCATGCTGCGTGCGGTGCGCTTCGCGGCCAAGCTCGACTTCGGTATCGAAAAACACACCGCCGCACCGATCCAGGCCCTGGCGCCGATGCTGCGCGAGATCCCGTCTGCGCGGTTGTTCGAAGAAGTCCTCAAACTGTTCCTGTCGGGCAACGCGGCAGACACCTTCGAGATGCTGGTTGACCTGCAGTTGTTCGACCAACTGTTCCCGGCCAGTGCCGAAGCGCTTGAGCACAACCCGACGTACACCCACACCCTGATCAGCGAAGCCCTGCGCAACACTGACCTGCGGATCAAACAAGGCAAACCGGTCACTCCGGCGTTCCTCTTTGCCGCCTTGTTGTGGCCAGCCCTGCCGACACGCGTCATGCAATTGCAAGACCGTGGCATGCCCGCCATCCCGGCCATGCAGGAAGCAGCGCATGACCTGATCGCAGAACAATGCACGCGCATTGCCATCCCCAAGCGTTTCACGCTGCCGATCCGCGAGATCTGGGACATGCAAGAACGCCTACCGCGCCGCAGTGGCAAACGCGCCGATGCATTACTGGATAACCCGCGCTTCCGTGCCGGCTATGACTTTTTGCTGTTGCGTGAAAGCGCTGGCGAACAGACCCACGGCCTGGGCGAGTGGTGGACCGACTACCAGGACGCCAACGACAGCGGTCGCCGCGAGATGATCCGCGAACTGAGCAATGCCAAGGATGACGGCACCGGCCCTGCCCCGCGCAAACGTCGCCGTACCAGCAGTAGCAAGCGTAAACGTGCAGGCGCAGACGAGTAAGTGATGGAACGTATCTACATCGGCATGGGCAGCAATCTGGCTGAGCCCACAGAGCAATTGCGCAGCGCTGTCCAGGCGCTGGCGCAACTGCCGCAGTCAACTCTGGCCGGTGTTTCGGCGTTCTATCAAAGCGACTCGTTACTGCCCGGCCAGCCGCGCTACACCAATGCCGTGGCGGCCATCGACAGCACCTTGGCACCGCTGGAACTGCTGGATGCCCTGCAGGCCATCGAGCTTGATCAAGGCCGCGAACGTCACGAACGCTGGGGTCCGCGCACGCTGGATCTGGACATCCTGCTCTTTGGCGATCGCCTGATCGACGAACCTCGCCTCAACGTCCCGCACTACCATATGCACGCCCGCCCTTTCGTGCTGTACCCGCTGGCCGAACTCGCGCCCGCAGCGCTGGTACTCGCTGACGGCCGCCGTCTTGAGCAATTGCTTGCAGACTGCCCATTCGTCGGCCTTGAGCGTATGGCGCCATTCGCTGAAACGAATCAATAACCGCGGTAACACCCACGCGGTAACACCTCTAATTGACTTCCAGTGTCCCCGTCACGACTATAGGCATCCCGCTGCCGTCCATTCGACGGCGCAATGTGAAAAGCAGGCGTTATAAGCACCGTTACTAAAAGGTGTGCCTGCTTCTACGATGAATCACATGCGTGACACGCAGTGTTTACCACACTGCCTGACGAGGATCCTTTTTCATGCCGGCTATTACCCTGACCACCCTGCAAAGCCTTAAGCAAAAAGGTGAAAAAATCACCATGCTGACGTGCTATGACGCCACCTTTTCCCACGTCTGTAATCAGGCGGGTGTGGAAGTGTTACTGGTGGGCGACTCCCTGGGCATGGTTCTGCAAGGGCATGACAGCACTCTGCCAGTTACGACCCGCGACATGGCGTACCACGTGGCCAGCGTCAAACGCGGCAACCAGGACGCACTGATCCTCGCCGACCTGCCCTTCATGGCCAACGCGACCACCGAACAAACCCTGAACAACAGCGCCCAACTGATGCAGGCGGGTGCGCACATGGTCAAAGTGGAAGGCGCCGTGTGGCTTGCCGAGTCGATCCGCTTGCTGGCCGAGCGCGGTATTCCAGTGTGCGCCCACATGGGCCTGACACCGCAAACCGTCAACGTTCTAGGCGGTTATAAAGTCCAGGGCCGTAACGAAAACCAGGCCCGCCAGATGCGCGCCGATGCCATTGCCCTGGAGCAAGCAGGTGCAGCCATGTTGCTGCTCGAATGCGTCCCCAGCGAATTGGCCAAGGAAATTACCCACGCGGTGAAAATCCCGGTGATCGGTATTGGCGCGGGCAGTGACACCGACGGCCAGGTGCTAGTCCTGCACGACATGCTCGGCCTGTCACTGACCGGGCGCGTTCCCAAGTTCGTGAAGAACTTCATGACGGGTCAACCCGACATCCAGTCGGCAATCAGCGCTTACGTGGCTGAAGTCAAAGCCGTCAGCTTTCCTGGCACCGAACACGGATTCTCTGCATGAACACAGTCAAAACCGTTCGCGAGTTGCGCGCAGCCGTCGCACGCGCTCGCAGCGAAGGCAAACAAATCGGCCTGGTGCCCACCATGGGCAACCTGCACAGCGGCCATGCGGCTTTGGTCACCACCGCTGCTCAGCAAGCCGATTTCGTGGTGGCGAGCATTTTCGTCAACCCGCTGCAGTTCGGTGCCAATGAAGACCTCGACACCTACCCGCGTACGCTCGCGGCCGACCAGGAAACGCTCCTGCAAGCGGGCTGCAACCTGCTGTTCGCGCCGACCGTAGAAGAAATGTACCCCAACGGCATGACGGGCCTGACCCGCGTGACCGCCGCGCAACTGAGCAATGAACTGTGCGGAAGCCGCCGTCCGGGGCATTTCGACGGCGTCACCACTGTCGTCAGCAAGCTGTTCAATATGGTTCAGCCCGACTTGGCCATCTTTGGCCAAAAGGACTTCCAGCAACTGGCCGTTATCCGCGCCATGGTCCTTGACCTGAACATCCCGGTGCAGATTATTGGCGAGCCGACTGTACGTGCTGAAGACGGCCTGGCGTTGTCTTCGCGCAATGGCTATTTGACCGAAGAACAGCGCCAGCTCGCGCCAGCGCTGTATCGCCATCTGAACGAAATCGCCCAGGCCATCAAGGCCGGTGAGCGCGATTACGCCGGTCTGGTTCGCCACCACTTGGCGCTGATCGAAGCCAAAGGTTTTCGCCCCGACTACCTGGAGATCCGCCAGGCACACACCCTGCTGCCAGCCACTGCCGATGACCGCGATCTGGTGATTCTGGTTGCGGCGTTCCTCGGGGCAACACGCCTGATCGACAACATTCACCTGAACCTTGAAGGTTCTTTTTAACAAGCAGACTGCACGGAACAGCAGATCCGCCGCCTAACCCTTCACCTATCACTGAAAACTGTGTAGTACCCGAGTAACATGCTCGTGACAAAAGTTACGCAGCAGTGTCAGACAAAGCCGAGACAGAAGCAGGCGCGAGGTTTACTGTAATCGCCCTGCTTCTGAATGAAGCGCAGAATCAGACCAGCCGAAATCTTGACCTCAGATCGAAGGTTTCGGTGTTTTCAGTGTCCAAAAGGCAGTTCAAGCAAAAGGATATTCGCAGCGATGGCGTACTACCGCACTCCTCACGACGTTACCGCTCTGCCCGCCTGGCAAGCGCTCAAACTTCACCGCGCCGACATGCAACATTTCAGCATGCGCGATGCGTTCAACAGCAACCCCAAGCGCTTTGAGGATTTCACCCTCAGCAGCTGCGGGTTGTTTCTGGATTACTCGAAAAACCTGATCACCGACCAGACCCGCAGCTTGCTGGTCAATCTGGCCAACGAAGCCGACCTTAAAAACGCGATCAAGTCGCTGTTTGAAGGCGACATCGTCAATGCCTCCGAAGGTCGCCCGGCCCTGCACACGGCACTGCGTCGCCCTGTGGCCGACAAACTGTCGGTGAACGGCGTCAACATCATGCCGCAGGTGCACAAAGTCCTGAACCAAATGACCGAGCTGGTCGGCCGGATTCACGACGGTCTGTGGCGTGGTTATACCGAAAAACCAATCACTGACGTGGTCAACATCGGCATTGGCGGCTCGTTCCTCGGCCCTGAGCTGGTGTCTGAAGCACTGCTGTCCTACGCGCAAAAAGGCGTTCGCTGCCACTATCTGGCGAACATCGACGGCAGTGAGTTCCACGAACTGACCGCAAAACTGCGCGCCGAAACCACGCTGTTTATCGTCTCGTCGAAATCCTTCAACACCCTCGAAACCCTCAAGAACGCTCAAGCAGCGCGGGCCTGGTACTTGGCTCAGGGTGGTTCGGAGGCTGAACTGCATCGCCACTTTATCGCCGTGTCGAGCAATAACGCGGCGGCCGTAGCGTTCGGTATTCGCGAAGAAAACATCTTCCCGATGTGGGACTGGGTAGGCGGTCGCTACTCGCTGTGGTCAGCCATCGGTTTGCCGATTGCACTGGCCATCGGCATGTCCAACTTCAAAGAACTGCTGTCCGGCGCCTACAGCATGGACCAGCACTTCCAGAACGCCCCGTTCGAACAGAACATGCCGGTGCTAATGGCCGCGCTGGGTGTGTGGTACGGCAACTTCTGGGGCGCGCAAAGCCACGCGATCCTGCCGTACGACCACTACCTGCGTAACATCACCAAGCACTTGCAACAGCTGGACATGGAATCCAACGGCAAGAGCGTACGCCAGGACGGCACACCGGTCTCGACCGACACCGGCCCGGTGATCTGGGGCGGCGTAGGCTGCAACGGTCAGCACGCTTATCACCAGTTGTTGCATCAAGGCACCCTGCTGATTCCGGCCGACTTTATCGTGCCGATTGTCAGCTTCAACCCGGTGTCCGATCACCATCAGTGGTTGTACGCCAACTGTTTGTCGCAAAGCCAGGCGCTGATGCTGGGTAAAACCCGTGCAGAAGCCGAAGCCGAGTTGCGCGACAAGGGCATGAGCGAAGACGAAGTACAAAAGCTCGCGCCGCACAAGGTCATCCCGGGCAACCGTCCGAGCAATACCTTGGTGGTTGAACGCATCAGCCCGCGCCGTCTGGGTGCGCTGGTGGCGCTGTACGAGCACAAAGTCTTCGTACAAAGCGTTATCTGGGGCATCAATGCGTTCGACCAGTGGGGCGTTGAGCTGGGCAAAGAACTCGGCAAAGGCGTTTACAACCGCCTGACCGGCAACCTCGAAGAGCCAGCTGAAGACGCATCGACCCAAGGTCTGATCAACTACTTCCGCGGCCGTCATCGCGGTTGATTGATAGCCAGCCAGTCTTCCCGACTGGCTGGCTCAACCGAGGCCCCATGGAACTTATCCGCCGCCCCATCGAACGCCAGATCATGAGCCTGACTGGGCTTTCGCTCGGACGTCTCGACCTCGAAAACCCTAAAGGCGACCCTGGCCTGTTTGGCCCGGACTCGATCAGTTGGCGTGTGCACGGTGACTTCACCAGCATGCTGATTGGCGGCATCAGCGCCTTGATGCTGCAAGCCTTGCACCCACTGGCCCTGGCCGGGGTATGGGACCACTCCAATTTCCGCCAGGACATGCTGGGCCGGTTGCGTCGCACCGGGCAGTTTATTTCCGGCACCACCTTTGGCTCCACCGCGGACGCCAACTGGTTGATCGACAAAGTACGCACCATTCACCTGCAAGTGACCGGCACCGGGCTTGATGGCCGGCCTTATGCCGCCAGCGACCCTGAACTGCTCACCTGGGTGCATGTGGCCGAAGTCAGCAACTTCCTTGCGGCCCATCTTCGCTACCGTAATCCGCACTTGTCTGGCGAAGATCAAGACCGTTACTACGACGAAATAGCCTTGGTCGCTGAACGCCTGGGCGCTACGCAGGTGCCGCGCTCACGCCAGCAAATCGCCGAGTACCTCGACCGTGTTCGCCCGCAGTTGCTGTGCGATGAACGCAGCCATGAAGTGATTCGCCTGCTGCTCAATGCCCCCGCCCCCAGCCTGCTGGCCAAACCGTTTGGCGCATTGATGATGCAGGCCGGGATTGATTTGCTGCCCAATTGGGCCAGTGATCAACTTGGGCTTGAACAACGTCCTGTCACCCGCCAGCTCGTGCGCACGTGCGTGAACAGCACTGCGCCGATTTTGCGCTGGGCCGTGCGCAATGGCTCGGTGCAACGTGCACGGCGGCGCATGGGGCTTGAATGACTGGCGCCAGGCAGCGGTGACAGTGTCTGTTCTGTTAAACTGCCGCGCCTTATCTGTCCCCCAAGGCGCAACGCATGTCTTCCTTGAATCAGGCGCTGCGCGCCGCCCTCGATAATCGTCACGATCTGCTGGCCGAGCTGCACAGCCAGGGCACTGATTGCTATCGCCTGTTCCACGGCAGCCAGGAAGGCGCTGGCGGTTTAACCATCGACCGCTACGGCCCGCAGTTGCTGGTGCAAAGCTTCCATCAGCGCCTTGAGCGCGATGATCTGCTGCAACTGCATGACGCCATCAACCAACACCTGGGCCTCGAATTACTGCTGGTCTACAACGACCGCTCCCAGGGCAACTCGCGCATCGATCGCGAAGACACGGTGTACCGCGCTGAAGACGCTGCGCTGGTTGACATGGTCGGTCACGAATGGGGGCTCAACTACCGCGTACGCGGTCGCCATGCTGGCCAGGACCCGCTGTTGTTTCTCGATCTGCGTAATGCACGCGGCTGGGTCAAGCAACACAGCGCCGGTAAAAGCGTCCTCAACCTCTTTGCTTACACCTGCGGTGTGGGCCTGAGCGCAGCCGCGGGCGGGGCCAGTGAAGTCTGCAACCTGGACTTTGCCGAGGGTAATCTGGCAGTTGGCCGTGAAAATGGCCTGCTGAACCCGGAACTGAAAAAAATGAAGTTTGTGCAGTCCGACTACTTCGCCGCGATCCGCCAACTGGCCGGGCTGCCTATCGTACAACGCCGTCACAAACTGCCGGCCTACCCGCACCTCGATCAGCGTGAATACGACCTGGTGCTGCTCGACCCGCCCGCCTGGGCCAAAAGTGCATTCGGCACCGTCGACCTGCTGCGCGACTATCAAAGCCTGCTCAAGCCTGCGGTACTCACCACCGCCAAGGACGGGGTGCTGATCTGCTGTAACAACCTGGCAAAAGTCAGCATGGACGACTGGCGTGAGCAAGTCTTGCGCTGCGCCGAGAAGGCTGGCCGCCCCGTGCGCGACTGGCAGGTCCTGACACCCGCTGCGGACTTCCCGTCCATGGATAACCAGCCGCCGCTGAAAACGCTTATTTTGCAGTTCTAAAACGCGGCACCAAAGGGAAAAGTCCTACCCGAAATAAGGCGCTCATATCGGAACCGGAAACGCGTGCCATACTCAAAGGCACTCCTGAACGTAAAGACGACGCCTCACATGCTCAAAGGATTGTTACGCGCCATTGGCGCAGTGTTAACGGCTATCGCGATTTATAGCGTGCTGGGCTTCTTTATCGTGCCCGGCGTCGGCTTGCGCATCATCAATCAGCAGCTAGCCAACTACGCTACTGTCCCGGCCAAACTCGACCGGTTGGAGTTCAATCCCTTCAGCCTCGAGCTGACGCTGTGGGGCTTTAGAGTGGGCGAACCCGGCAAGGAACAAGTCGGGTTCGACCGCCTTTACACCAACCTGCAAGTCGACAGCCTGTGGACCAAAGCCCTGCACCTGACCGACGTGCAACTGGACAAGCCCAAGACCGAACTACTGTTCAACAAGGACGGCACGTTCAATCTGACCCAGCTGTTCAAGTTGCCAGCCAGCGAGCCAACGCCTGACAACCCCGACAGCAAGCCTTTCCCGGTACGTATCGACACCATCAAGCTCGCTGACGGCTACCTGCATTTTATTGATCAGCGGCCCAGCGAGCCGATCGAGTTTCTGTATGACTCGATGAACCTTGAACTGAAAAACCTCAGCACCCTGCCCGAAGACAACGCCAACATGACGCTGGTGGCGAACGGTCCAGCGGGTGGGCGCATCGACTGGACCGGTACGCTGAGCCTGGTGCCGATTGCCTCCAGCGGCAAGCTCAGCGTCACCGACAGCCAAATGAAAGCCTGGTGGCCGTATGTGCGCGATGCACTGCCCTTGGTGCTTGAAAACGGCGTGCTGAACTTCAGCACGGACTACACGCTGAACCTGGCCAAAGACACCGAACTGGTCCTGAACAACCTCACAGCCAGCATTGCGCCGTTTAAGGTCAATGCCCCGGATGGTCGTCCGCTGGCGCGCCTGGAACGTTTGACGGTCAGCGACACTACTGTCGATTTGGCCAAACAGCAGGTGGTGGTCGGTAAAATCCAGAGCAACAACCTGGAGACCTGGGCCGCCCGTGAAAAAGATGGTCAGCTCGACTGGCAAAAGCTGTTTGCCAGCCAACCGGCCAAACCGGCACAAAAAACCGATGAAGTCGTCACCGTTGAAGCTCCAAAGCCGGCACCGGTAGCGCCCAGCAAACCCTGGCAAGTGCTGCTCAAGGATGTTGAGTTGCGCGACTACCGTGTGCACCTGGCCGACAAAGAGCCCAAGACACCCGTCGCGCTGGATGTTGGCCCGCTGAACCTCAACCTGAAGAATTTTGACAGCCTTAACCGCTCGCCCTTCACGGTCACACTCGACACCGGAGTGGGCAAACAAGGCAAGTTGACAGCCAGCGGCGACGTCAACCTGAGCCCGATCAGCGCGAAACTCAAAGTCACCACCAAAGACATCGACCTGCGGGTCGCCCAAGCCTACATCGACCCGTTTCTGCGCCTCGAACTGCGCAGCGGCATGCTTGGCAGTGACCTGGCGGTGGACCTCAAAGGCACCGAACCGCTGGCCTTTACCGTAGAGGGCCGTGCCCAGGTCGATCAGTTGCACACGCTGGACACGATGAAAAACCGTGATTTCCTGAAGTGGCAGCGCCTGGTACTCGAAAACCTCAAGTACCAGCACGACGACAGCCTGTCGATTGCCAAGGTCAACCTGACACAGCCCTACGTGCGCTTCATGATCAACGATGACCGCACCACCAACATTGATGACTTGTTAATCCCGCAAGCCCCCACCAAGGACGCGAAAAGCGCGACCAAACCGGCAGCAAGCGCGAGCAAGCCTTTGGCCATTCATGTGGGCGGCATTGCGATCAATGACGGCTCGGCCAACTTTGCCGACTTCACCCTGACACCGTTTTTTGCCACGGCCATTCAACAGCTCAACGGTGAGATTGGCACCATTGACAGCCGTCAGGCCAAACCGGCCAGTGTGAATGTGGCGGGCAAGGTTGACCGCTACGCGCCGGTCACGATCAAGGGTAACGTCAATCCTTTTGACCCGATGGCCAGCCTCGATATCGCCACCAGCTTCAAACGCGTCGAACTGACCACGCTGACGCCCTATTCAGGCAAATTCGCCGGTTATCGCATTCGCAAGGGCCGACTGAGCCTGGACCTTCACTACCTGATTACCAAAGGCCAGCTTAAGGCTGAGAACAAGGTGGTGATTGAGCAGTTGCAACTGGGTGAGAAGGTCGATAGCCCCGACGCCGTCAATCTGCCGCTGAAACTGGCGGTGGCCTTGCTTAAAGATACCGACGGGACGATTTCGATCGAATTGCCGGTAACAGGCGACCTGAACAACCCGCAGTTCAGTGTGATGCCGATTGTTTGGCAAACCTTGCGCAACTTGGTCCTGCGTGCCGCCCAAGCGCCGTTCAAGTTTATTGGCGGGCTGATCACCGGCGGCGGCTCTGAAGACCTTGGCACAGTGTCATTCGCGCCAGGCTCGAGCGAACTGAGCCCGGAAGCGCAAAAGGCCCTGAACACATTGGCGCAAGCCTTGAAACAACGCCCGGCACTGCGTTTGGAGATTGAAGGCACGGCTGCCCGCAGCAGCGACGGCCCGCTGATTGCCCAAGAACGTCTGGAGCGTGAGTACCAGTACAACTACTACAAGATCCTCCAGCGCCGTGGCGACAAAGTGCCTGCTCAGGCATCGTTGCTGAAGGTCCCTGAGGATGAAAAAGGCCCCTTGCTGGAAGGCATCTACCGGGCACGTCTCAAGCAGCAACCCCCTGCGGAGTGGGCCAAGCTGAGTCGCGATGAACGCGCTGCCAAGATGAGTGCCGCGTTGATCGACTTCTGGAGTAAAAGCGACGTGCTACTGCGCCAACTGGGCCAGGAGCGGGCGAGCAGTATCAAGGACTACCTCGTCGACAAAGGCGGTTTGGCTGATGAGCGCGTGTACTTCATCGACGCCACCCTGGGCGAAGCCGAAAGCGATGGCCGGGTGATTTCACCGCTGCACTTGGACAGCGAGTAAAGGCCTGAAACCTTCGTGCCTCGACAGTCATCACACAAAAAATAAGCGATAGATTCTGAGCGCCCTGTAGGAGCGAGCTTGTCTCGCGATCTTTTGATCTGGCTTTTGATCTAAAAGCCCCCTCACCCTAGCCCTCTCCCGCAGGAGAGGGAACCGATTGGGGGATGCTGACGATTATCGGTGGCCTGGGCACCGAAGACGGGCGGCACCTTGCGGCTATCCACCCGGCCTGTAGGAGCTGCCGCAGGCTGCGATCTTTTGATCTTGGGCGTTGGCCCGCAAAATAGAACAGCCCCCGGCGCAGTACGCCGAGGGCTGTAATGACCACATCCGTGTGGCCGTCGCATGAACCTATTCTGAAAGCTGCAGGCGTAACGCTTAAATCACCTGCTCCTGCTTTCCCCCGGCTCTACGAATTAGCGGGATTACTCTGCTTTCAGGCCGTCAGCCGAAACAGCTTTAACGCCTTTGATCTTCTTGGTGATGTCGACCGCGATCTTTTTCTGGGCTTCGGTGATCGCGACTGTCGAGGACAGGGACACCACGCCTTTGTTGGTTTCAACTTTGATGTCCGAACCTGGAATGCCCTTTTCGGTCAGCAGGTCAGATTTAACTTTGGTCGTGATCCAAGTATCAGAAGTAGCTTCCTTGGCTTTGGTGACTTCACCCGCGGCAACAACCATTGGCGCTTGAGTCGTTGCTTGAGCTGCGAACGCAGCGTTGGCCAGAGTCATGGTCAGAGCGGTGGCAGTTGCGGCAGCAATAGCGAACTTCTTCATACAAGTAACTCCTGTCTTCTTAAAAATCTGCGCCGTCTCACAGCAGCAGGGTTACCAGTACTATTGCAGGGCCTGTGCCAACTCTTTAAAACAATAAAATCCTTTATTATCAACGACTTACGCATCGATCAGTTTTAGTCTGTCGTGCAGATTGCATGACGCCATTCAAATCAGCATGCAAGTTGCGGGTTTTCGATCATGGCCTTTTGCACTGTTTTTTGTGCAGGCATAAAAAAAGGATCCCGAAGGATCCTTTTTCAAAGCAGGCGTTCGCAGCGATTAAGCTTGCGACGCCTTGGCAGCAGCTACGTCTTTGATCGACAGCTTGATACGGCCGCGGTTGTCCACGTCCAGTACCAGTACTTCCACTTCCTGACCTTCTTTCAGAATGTCAGTCACTTTCTCAACACGAGCATCGCTCAGCATCGAGATGTGAACCAGGCCGTCTTTGCCTGGCAGGATGTTGACGAATGCGCCGAAGTCGACGATGCGCTCAACCTTACCGATGTAGATTTTGCCGATTTCAGCTTCAGCGGTGATGCTCAGAACGCGCTGACGAGCCGCTTCTGCTGCTTCTTTGGACTCGCCGAAGATCTTGATCGAACCGTCGTCTTCGATGTCGATCGAAGCCTTGGTTTCTTCACAGATGGCACGGATAGTCGCGCCGCCTTTACCGATAACATCACGGATTTTGTCGGTGTCGATTTTCATCGCGATCATGGTCGGCGCGTTAGCCGACAGTTCGTTACGCGACTGACCGATGATCTGGTTCATCTGGCCCAAGATGTTCAGGCGAGCTTCCAGGGCTTGGCCCAGGGCGATCTCCATGATTTCTTCGGTGATGCCTTTGATCTTGATGTCCATCTGCAGCGCGGTAACACCTTTGGAGGTACCGGCTACTTTGAAGTCCATGTCGCCCAGGTGGTCTTCGTCACCCAGGATGTCGGTCAGAACTGCGAACTTCTCGCCTTCCTTAACCAGGCCCATGGCGATACCGGCAACCGGTGCCTTCATCGGAACACCCGCGTCCATCAGTGCCAGGGATGCACCACAGACCGAAGCCATGGAGCTGGAACCGTTGGATTCAGTGATTTCCGATACCACACGGATGGTGTACGGGAACACGTCAGCAGCAGGCAACATGGCCTGAACCGAACGGCGCGCCAGACGGCCGTGACCGATTTCGCGACGACCTGCACCACCCATACGACCACACTCACCTACCGAGAACGGAGGGAAGTTGTAGTGCAGCATGAACGGGTCTTTTTTCTCGCCTTCCAGGGTATCCAGCAGTTGTGCATCACGGGCAGTACCCAGCGTTGCAACCACCAGCGCCTGAGTTTCACCACGGGTGAACAGTGCCGAACCGTGAGTTTTTGGCAGAACGCCAACTTCGATGTTCAGAGGGCGAACAGTCTTGGTGTCACGGCCATCGATACGCGGCTTGCCGTTTACGATGTTTTCGCGAACGGTGCGGTATTCGATTTCGCCGAAGGCAGCTTTAACTTCGCTGGCAGAAGGCTGGCCTTCTTCACCGGACAGCTTGGCAACCACTTGGTCTTTCAGTTCGCCCAGACGAGCGTAACGGTCGGCCTTGATGGTGATGGTGTAAGCCTGGGAGATCGCCTCGCCGAACTCGGCACGGATAGCGCCCAGCAGTGCGGTGGCTTCTGGGGCAGCAGCCCAGTCCCACGTTGGCTTGGCAGCTTCAGCAGCCAGCTCTTTAACGGCCTGGATAACAACCTGGAACTCGTCGTGAGCGAACAGTACCGCGCCCAGCATCTGGTCTTCGGTCAGCTCTTTGGCTTCCGATTCAACCATCAACACGGCTTCCGACGTACCGGCAACAACCATGTCCAGGCTCGAAGCGGCCAGTTGCTCGTAAGTCGGGTTCAGCAGGTAGCCAGTGCTTTCGTGGTAAGCAACGCGGGCAGCGCCGATTGGACCATCAAAAGGAATACCGGAGATGGCCAGCGCAGCCGAGGTACCGATCATCGCAGCGACGTCCGGATCGGTTTTCTTGCTGGTGGACAGAACGGTGCAGACAACCTGCACTTCGTTCATGAAGCCTTCCGGGAACAGCGGGCGGATCGGACGGTCGATCAGACGCGAGGTCAGGGTTTCTTTCTCGGAAGGGCGACCTTCACGCTTGAAGAAACCGCCCGGGATTTTACCCGCGGCGTAGGTTTTTTCTTGGTAGTGAACAGACAGAGGGAAGAAGCCCTTGCCTGCATCAGCTTGTTTGGCACCGACAACGGTCACCAACACGCTGACGTCGTCGTCAACGGTGACCAATACTGCGCCGGAAGCCTGACGGGCGATACGGCCAGTCTCGAGGGTGACGGTCGACTGACCGAACTGGAATTTTTTGATAACCGGGTTCACGGTGTCCTACCTTCTCTTTGTGACTCTTGGGGAACGGGTTTCTTGCGAAAAACGTGTGCACCGCCGGGGCGTGCCCGACTCAAGATGCTTACGAAAGCAGCCGTTAGGGTGAGCTTTCGTAAGAATCCGTCTGGTCCAGATAAAACTTGAGGCTGGAAGCCTGCCGCACGCCCGTGG
This sequence comes from Pseudomonas sp. FSL R10-0399, assembly GCF_009600165.1. Lineage (NCBI taxonomy): Bacteria > Pseudomonadati > Pseudomonadota > Gammaproteobacteria > Pseudomonadales > Pseudomonadaceae > Pseudomonas > Pseudomonas sp. FSL R10-0399. The sequence continues at coordinate 46,161 of NZ_WIWK01000011.1, read as the reverse complement.
GAACCCCACAGGCGCACAACAAACAACCAGCCTCTAGCAACATCGCTATTAGCGACGCAGACCCAGGCGAGCGATCAGCGCAGCGTAACGGCTGATGTCCTTGCCTTTCAGGTAGTCCAGCAGCTTACGACGCTGGTTTACCATGCGGATCAGACCACGACGGGAGTGGTGATCTTTACCGTTGGCCTTGAAGTGACCTTGCAGCGTGTTGATGTTAAAGGTCAGCAGTGCAACTTGCACTTCTGGAGAACCAGTATCACCTGGAGCTTGCTGGTAGTCTTTTACGATTTCTGCTTTGTGTTCAACTGTCAGTGCCATGAGGCATTTCCTTTCTTTAGGGCTCTGCTTGCAAGCAAGACAGATCCAATAGGCCGAGGACAAATCCTCGTATTAAAAAAGTGAGATGTGACCGTGCCTAATAACAGCCACCCTCTTTCAGTTCGGCCCGCGACCGTTAAGCCTCGAACCGAGCTGCTCCGGTCATTCTGACCGAATCAGTCGACGTGGCGCGATACGCCCGTCTTCGCTCACTTCACCGATACCGATAAAGCGACCGTTGTGATCTTGTACCCGCACCATACCGAACTTGGGTGCATCGGGAGCACGTACCGGCTGGCCATTGAGCCAATAGAACGCGCTGGCCTCCGAAAAGTGCAGCAGCGGCCAGTCGAGCAAACCACTGTCCGATGGCATCAGGAAGCGATCAACCGCTTCATTGCCGCCCTCGGCGTGTACAGCTTCCAGCTCTTCCAGCGTCACGGTCTGCGCGAGGCTGAAAGGTCCGGCTTGTGTGCGACGCAACTCTGCAACATATGCACCACAGCCCAGTTCTTCACCGATATCTTCCACGAGGGTACGGATATAGGTGCCTTTGGTGCAGTCAACCGACAAGCGCGCGGTGTCGCCTTCGCTGGCCAGTAATTCGAGGCGGGTAATAGTAACAGAACGCGGTTCACGCTCCACCACTTCACCCGCACGCGCCAACTTGTAAAGTGGCTGGCCATCGCGCTTGAGCGCCGAGTACATCGGCGGTATCTGACTGATTTGCCCACGAAATTTAGGCAAAACCGCTTCGATATCGGCGCGACCAACGGTCACTGGGCGCGTTTGCAAAACTTCACCTTCCGCATCGGCGGTGGTGGTGGTCTTGCCCAATTGCATCAGGGTTTCATAACCCTTGTCGGAATCGAGCAAGTATTGCGAAAACTTGGTGGCTTCGCCAAAGCACAACGGCAATACGCCGCTGGCCAATGGATCGAGGCTACCGGTGTGCCCTGCCTTCTCGGCATTGAGCAGCCAGCGAACTTTCTGCAAGGCCGCGTTGGAGGTGAATCCAAGCGGCTTGTCGAGCAGGATGATGCCGCTGACGTTACGACGGATACGCTTGACCTGAGCCACCGCTTACTCCTTGGTGTCTTCAGGAGCAGAGGCGTCGTGCTGGTTGTCCTCAGCCACTGCGCGCTCGATCAAAGCGGACAGGTGAGCACCACGTGCGACGCTTTCGTCGTAGTGGAAGTGCAATTGAGGAACGCTGCGCAGCTTCATTTCACGTGCCAGTTGCATACGCAGGAAGCCCGCAGCAGCGTTCAACACCTTGATGGTCTGAGCGATGTCTTGCGAGTTGTCCTGGCCCATGACGGTGATGAAGATTTTGGCGTGACCGACGTCACGGCTCACTTCCACCGCCGTAATGGTGACCAGACCTACGCGCGGGTCTTTGACTTCGCGACGGATCAGCTGGGCCAGCTCGCGCTGCATCTGATCGCCGATACGTTGGGTACGGCTGTATTCTTTTGCCATGTCTTGTTACCTGTTACTCACCCATGGGAAACCCATGCGTTCTGAAAGCGGCAAACGCCCGGCCAGACAGAAGCCGGACCGGGCGTTGCGTTTAGAGTCTGGACCGAGCACAACGCATGGGCATGCGATGGCTCGTCCTTGCTCTTGAAGCTCGCGATTTAGAGGCTGCGAGCAACCTGGACCTTCTCGAACACTTCGATCTTGTCACCGACTTTGACGTCATTGTAGCTCTTGACGCCGATACCGCATTCCATGCCGGCACGTACTTCAGACGCGTCATCCTTGAAGCGGCGCAGGGATTCCAGCTCGCCTTCGAAGATAACGATGTCGTCGCGCAGTACACGGATTGGACGGTTACGGTGAACAACACCTTCCACAACCATACAACCGGCGATTGCACCGAACTTAGGCGAACGGAACACGTCGCGGACTTCAGCAATACCCAGGATGTTCTCCCGAACGTCGCTGCCAAGCATGCCGGTAAGGGCTTTCTTGACGTCTTCGATGATGTCGTAGATGACGTTGTAGTAACGCATGTCCAGGCCTTCTTGCTCGACGATCTTGCGAGCGCCGGCATCGGCACGCACGTTGAAGCCGAACAATACAGCGTTGGAGGCCAGTGCCAGGTTAGCGTCGCTCTCGGTGATACCACCGACACCGCCGCCCACTACGCGCACTTGCACTTCATCGTTACCCAGGCCGCTCAGAGCGCCCTGCAGAGCTTCCAACGAACCACGGACGTCAGATTTGAGGACGATATTAAGCGTCTTCTTCTCTTCCTGGCCCATGTTCTCGAAGATGTTTTCCAGCTTGCCTGCGTGAGCACGCGCCAGTTTCACTTCGCGGAACTTGCCTTGACGGAACAGGGCCACTTCACGTGCCTTCTTCTCGTCAGTCATTACGCTCATCTCGTCGCCAGCGTCTGGCGTACCGTCCAGGCCGAGGATCTCGACTGGGATGGATGGACCGGCTTCCTTGATGGCCTTGCCGTTCTCATCAAGCATGGCGCGGATGCGGCCGTAGTTGGAACCGACCAGTACCATGTCGCCTTGGCGCAGGGTACCGTCTTGAACCAGAACAGTCGCAACAGGACCACGGCCTTTGTCCAGACGGGACTCAACCACTACGCCACGGCCAGGAGCCGATGGAGTGGCCTTGAGTTCCAGAACTTCAGCTTGCAGCAAGACAGCTTCAAGCAGCTCGTCAACGCCGGTACCCATTTTCGCCGAGACCGGAACAAACGGAGTGTCACCACCCCACTCTTCCGAGGTCACGCCGTGAACGGACAGTTCGCTACGGATGCGATCGAGGTCAGAACCTGGCTTGTCGATTTTGTTCACTGCAACCACCAGCGGCACACCAGCCGCTTTCGCGTGCTGAACAGCTTCGATGGTTTGCGGCATCACGCCGTCGTCTGCAGCCACAACCAGAATCACGATGTCAGTGGCCTTGGCACCACGTGCACGCATTGCGGTAAACGCGGCGTGACCCGGGGTGTCGAGGAACGTGACCATGCCGCGTTCGGTTTCAACGTGGTATGCACCGATGTGCTGAGTAATACCACCGGCTTCGCCAGCAGCAACCTTGGCACGACGGATGTAGTCGAGCAGGGACGTTTTACCGTGGTCAACGTGGCCCATTACGGTCACAACCGGTGCACGGGAGAACGACTCACCTTCAAACTTCAGGGACTCGGCCAGGGAATCTTCCAGGGCGTTGTCGCTGACCAGAGTGACTTTGTGGCCCAGTTCTTCAGCAACCAGTTGGGCAGTTTCCTGATCCAGTACCTGGTTGATGGTGGCTGGAGTACCCAGCTTGAACATGAACTTGATCACTTCGGCAGCCTTGACCGACATCTGTGCAGCCAAATCGCCGACAGTGATGGTCTCGCCAATCTGTACGTCACGAACCACAGGGCCGGTTGGGCTCTGGAAACCGTGAGCGTTGCGCTTTTTCAGTTTGCTCTTGCCACGACCACCGCGACGGAAGCCATCGCTTTCTTCTTCGGAAGTGCGAGGAGCAACGCGTGGAGCCGGCGCTTTTTCTTTAACAGAAGCACGATGCGGCGCGTTTTTGCGCTCGCCATCACCGCCGCCACCGCGACGATTGTTGTCGTCAGCACGTGGTTTATCAGGGCGGCGCTGTTCATCACGCTTGCGTGCATCGGCTGCAGGAGCCGAAGCTGGCGCAGGCGCTGCTGCCGGTGCAGCTTGCACAGGTGCAGGGGCGGCAGCAGGAGCAGGTGCAGGAGCCGAAACAGCCGCAGGCTGACGACGCGCTTCTTCTTCGGCGCGACGCTTGGACTCTTCTTCAGCCTTTTGACGTGCAGCATTTTCTACTGCGCGGCGTTCATCCAGCTCGCGCTTGCGCTCGGCTTCGATTTCTTCCGGGCTTTGCTGTACGAAGACTTTTTTCTTGCGTACTTCAACGCTGATGCTTTTGCTTCCAGCAACACGCAGGGTACTGGTGGTTTTACGCTGCAAAGTGATTTTGCGCGGTTCTTCCACTTTCGCCTTGTGGCTGCTTTTCAGGTGAGTCAGCAGAGCTTGCTTCTCACTGTCGGTCACATTCTGCTCGGCGGCGGTGTGCGGCAGACCTGCCTCACGCATCTGCTGCAACAGGCGCTCAACCGGTGTTTTGACCTCATCGGCCAGTTGTTTCACCGTGACTTGCGTCATGCATTTCTCTCCTCAGGCCGCGCCTAATTACTCGAACCAATGGGCTCGGGCGGCCATGATCAACTTGCCGGCACGATCATCGTCAATGCCGTCGATGTCGAGCAGGTCGTCAATAGACTGCTCGGCCAGGTCTTCGCGGGTAATTACGCCGCGCACCGCCAGTTCCATCGCCAAATCCTTGTCCATACCCTCAAGCGAGAGCAGGTCTTCGGCCGGATGGGCGTCTGCCAGCTTTTCCTCAGTAGCGATGGCTTTAGTCAACAAACGATCCTTGGCCCGAGCGCGAAGCTCGTTGACGATATCTTCGTCAAAGCCGTCGATGTTGAGCATTTCTTCCACCGGTACGTAGGCAATCTCTTCCAGGCTGGTGAAGCCTTCATCAACCAGCACCTGCGCCAACTCTTCATCAACTTCCAACTCTTCGATGAAGTTGCGCAGGATGTCGCCGGTTTCTGCTTGCTGCTTAGCCTGGATGTCCGATTCGGTCATCACGTTCAGGGTCCAGCCAGTCAACTGGCTAGCCAAACGTACGTTCTGACCGCCGCGACCAATCGCCTGGGCCAGATTGTCTGCGCCAACGGCGATGTCCATTGCATGGGCATCTTCGTCGACAATAATTGCCGCTACTTCTGCTGGCGACATCGCGTTGATCACGAACTGCGCCGGGTTGTCATCCCACAGGACGATATCCACTCGCTCTCCGCCCAACTCGCCGGACACTGCCTGAACGCGTGAACCACGCATACCAATGCAGGCACCTTGCGGATCGATGCGTTTGTCTTTGGAGCGAACGGCAATTTTAGCGCGTGATCCAGGATCGCGGGAGGCCGCCATCACTTCGATCAGGCCCTCGGAGATCTCTGGAACTTCGATACGGAACAGCTCGATCAACATCTCTGGCGCAGTACGCGACAGAATCAGTTGAGGACCGCGGTTCTCGGTGCGAATTTCTTTCAGCAATGCGCGAAGGCGTACGCCAACACGGAAAGTTTCACGCGAGATGATGTCTTCACGGGCCAGCAACGCTTCAGCGTTGTTACCCAGATCGACGATCACGTTGTCACGTGTCACTTTTTTAACGGTGCCAGAAATGATCTCGCCCAAACGCTCGCGATAAGCATCGACTACTTGTGCACGCTCAGCTTCGCGGACCTTCTGCACAATGACCTGTTTGGCCGTTTGAGCAGCAATCCGACCGAATTCGATGGAATCGATTTTCTCTTCGATAACTTCGCCGGCTACAGCACCTGGCCGTTTTGCCTGGGCCTGGTCTACCGCCAACTCGATTGCTGGATCATCCAGATCTTCGTCTTCGACCACAGTCCAGCGACGGAAAGTCTCATAGTTACCGGTGTGGCGGTTGATTTCCACACGCAGATCGACTTCGTCCTCAAAACGCTTTTTGGTAGCGGTGGCCAGAGCCAGCTCCAGCGCTTCAAAAATTACGTTTGCCGGTACGCCCTTTTCATTGGACACCGACTCAACAACCAGCAGTACTTCTTTGCTCATCGTACGCCTCGCCTTTCGCAAGCCATTGGATCCGCGGGATCCGCGTCTCAGTCAAAACTGGGAATAATGTTGGCCTTGTCGATCATATCGATCGGCAACAAGAACTCGTGGTCATCCACTTGCACCACAACGTCCTGTTCCTCTACACCGCGTAGAAGGCCCTGAAAGTTGCGTCGCCCTTCAAAGGGTGAGCGCAGCTTGATCTTTACTTGCTCACCGACAAACTTGGCAAACTGTTCAAGTGTGAACAGAGGGCGTTCCATGCCAGGAGAGGAAACTTCAAGGGTGTATTCAACAGCGATAGGATCTTCGACATCCAGAACGCCACTGATTTGACGACTGACAATTGCGCAGTCATCCACCAATACGCCGCCTTCTTTGTCGATATACACACGCAACATTGAATGGCGGCCCTGAGCCGAAAATTCAATACCCCAGCATTCATAGCCAAGGGCCACGACCACCGGGGCCAACAAGGCCTGCAACTCTTCTAGCTTGCTCGACACCTGAACCCCCTAGTGCATGTTTGTGCATGCTGTGCAAAATAAAAAAATGGGCGAATCGCCCATCTCTGAAACGTCGCTGAATATCGACGCTATAAAGTGTCCAGTTAACAAAAAGCCCCTGAAAAAGGGGCTCCGCTAAAACTGGTTGCGGGAGCCGGATTTGAACCGACGACCTTCGGGTTATGAGCCCGACGAGCTACCAGACTGCTCCATCCCGCGACAAAGCTGGAGCGGAAGTATACGGCTGATCCTTTGCAGGGTCAATTCCAGCCTTCCACATACAAGAAAGCCCGCAACTGCGGGCATTCTTGATAATTGGTACCGAGAAGGGGACTCGAACCCCTACACCCTATGGGCACAACCACCTCAAGGTTGCGTGTCTACCAATTCCACCACCTCGGCAATACTACAGTTACATCATGAAACCCGTTTTACTTTTGCTCTTGAGCTGGAGGTACGTCAGTCGCTGGAGTAGCCGACTTTTGCTCATTAAGCACCGGCACATCATCTGAAGCCGGTTTTTGCTTTGGTGCTTCCAACACTGCTGGATCTGGCAAACCTACTTGAGTCAGCTCATGAGCTTTCTCTTTAGCAAAGTAACCTAACCCTAAGCTGGTTATGAAAAAACCTGCGGCAAGTATAGCAGTAAACTTACTAAGAAAGGTAGAGGAACCTTGGCTTCCGAACACAGTATTTGATGCACCTGCTCCGAAAGATGCTCCAGCATCCGCACCTTTACCCTGTTGCAGCAATACCAGGGTAATTACACCCAATGCAGCCAACAGATGAAAAACCACTACGACTGTTTCCAGCATTTTCTCAGTTTCCCGCGGCGCGACAAATCGCACCGAACTCATCTGCATTCAGGGAAGCCCCACCAATGAGCCCCCCATCGATATCCGGCATGCTGAACAGTTCGACCGCATTGGCCGCCTTCACGCTGCCGCCGTATAGAAGCCGCACACCTTGTGCCACTTCAGGATTCTTCTGCGCCAGCTGTGCGCGAATGGCCGCATGCACATCTTGCGCTTGCTGCGGTGTTGCAGTCAGCCCGGTACCAATAGCCCAGACCGGCTCGTATGCAATCACTGCGCTTGCAAAGACATCAATACCGAACTCATCAATGACAGCGTTCAGTTGACGCTCTACAACCTCAAGCGTTTGCCCCGCTTCGCGCTGCGCCAGAGTCTCCCCTATGCACAACACCGGCGTTAAGCCAGAAGCTTGAGCAGCTGCAAACTTGCGATTCAGCGTCTCGTCCGACTCACCTAAAATCAGGCGTCGCTCAGAGTGCCCTATCAACACCAGCTCACAACCCGCATCCACCAACTGGCTTGGAGATATCTCCCCAGTCAGCGCACCTTGCTTGGAGTCTATCGCAGCATCCTGAGCGCCAACCGATATTGGCGTATCTTCCAAGCCATTGATTACACGATCAATAAACAAGTCAGACGGGAATACCGCGATTTCAACATCACTCGGCAAGTCCAGATTACGCAGACCATCGATCAGCTCAGCGACGCTGGCGCGGGTACCGTGCATCTTCCAGTTACCAGCTACCATAGTGCGACGCATGCTTTACCTCGTCGGTCAAAGTGGGCGCAGATGTTACCCAACCAAATCAACGCTTGCAAGCCGAAATCAGGCACAAACTTCACTTACTAGCTTTGTCAGCTCTTCTGCGTAGCCGCGAACCATGTTTTCGTCGTCACCTTCGACCATGACACGCACCAAAGGCTCAGTGCCAGACTTGCGCAGCAACACGCGGCCACGGCCTTTCATTTCATCGGTAACACGTGCACACGCTTCTTTTACAGCCGGGTGCTCAACTGGATTGACGCCCCCGCTAAAACGCACGTTCAACAGTACTTGCGGGCATTTGCGCAGCGCTTGACGCGCTTGAGCGAGGCTTTCACCACGACGGCGCAGCGCCAACAACACTTGCAGCGCCGCAATAATCGCATCGCCGGTTGTGGTGTGCTGGAAGCAAACGATATGTCCGGAGTTTTCACCACCGATCTGCCAGTCACGCTCTTGCAGTGTAGCAATCACATAACGGTCACCGACACCGGCACGTACAAACGGAATACCCAGGTCAGCCAAGGCCAGCTCAAGCCCCAGGTTGCTCATCAGCGTGCCCACCACACCACCCTGCAGCTTGCCGCGCTCATGCAGGTCTCGCGCAATGATGAACAGCAACTCGTCACCATCAACAATGGCGCCCGTGTGATCCACCATCAGCACGCGGTCACCGTCGCCGTCGAAGGCGATACCCAGGTCTGCTTTTTCAGCCAGCACAGCCGCCTGCAACGACTCCATATGCGTCGAGCCGCAGTTGTCGTTGATGTTCAAACCATTGGGCTGGGCCGACAACACCGTAACGTTGGCGCCCAGCTCTTTGAACACGCTAGGGGCAACCTTGTAGGTCGCACCGTGGGCGCAGTCGAGAACCACTTTCAGGCCGCTAAAGTTGGTACTGGTCGGCACACTGCTTTTGCAGAATTCGATATAGCGACCGGACGCATCATTGATACGCGACACTTTGCCAAGCTTGTCCGAGTCCACAACGGTCATCTGCGCGTCGAGCAACTCTTCGATCATCAGCTCAACTTCATCGGGGAGCTTGGTACCCTCACCCGAGAAAAACTTGATGCCGTTGTCGTCATGAGGATTGTGCGACGCACTGATCACGATGCCGGCTTCGGCATGAAAAGTTCGCGTGAGGTACGCAATGGCCGGTGTCGGCATTGGCCCCAGAAGCATGACATCTGCACCCGCAGCCGACAGGCCCGCTTCCAGTGCCGATTCAAACATGTAACCGGAAATACGCGTGTCCTTGCCCACCAGAATCCGACAAGCACCCATGCTACGAAACGCCATACCCGCTGCCCAACCCAACTTGAGCATGAAATCCGGGGTAATCGGATAAACGCCGACGCGACCGCGAATACCGTCGGTGCCAAAATACTTCTTCGTCATAAGTGCTCCATCATTCTTAGTCGGCGGACTCTACCGCTGCGATCATCCGTACCACATCAACCGTTTCGGCTACATCATGGACACGCAAAATACGCGCGCCCTTGGTCACGGCAAGTGCCGCCAGCGCAAGGCTGCCAGACAAGCGCTCAGTGACAGGCCGATTCAACGCCTGACCAATCATACTTTTACGCGACACACCCACCAGCAAAGGCCGCCCCAACGCATGCAGGGCCTCCATATGCTTGAACAAGCTGAGGTTATGTTGCAGTGTTTTTGCAAAGCCAAACCCTGGGTCCAGCACAATACGCTCTGGCGCAATACCGGCCGCAACGCATTGCCGGGTACGCTCCAGCAGAAACGCCGAGACCTCACCCACCAGATCCGTGTATTGCGGATTATCCTGCATATCGCCCGGCTCGCCCAACATGTGCATCAAGCACACCGGCAAACCTGTAGCTGCAGCAGCCTGCAAGGCACCTTCACGACGTAACGAGCGAACATCATTGATAAGCCCCGCACCGAGGCGCGCAACTTCCGTCATGACGATTGGCGTGGAGGTATCGACCGAGATAATCACATCTAGTTCACGACTGATGCGCTCAACTACAGGGGCGACCCGATCAAGCTCTTCCTGTGCCAGGACTACACGGGCACCCGGACGCGTCGACTCCCCCCCGACATCAATGAGGGTTGCGCCCGCCAGCACCATCGACTCTGCATGGCGCACAGCCGAATCCGCCGGCGCAAAGCGACCACCGTCAGAAAAGGAATCAGGGGTAACGTTGAGAATACCCATAACATGCGTATGGGCCAAATCAAGAACCCGGTTGCCGCAAGGCAACCGGGTCAGGGACTGAACAGAAGTCATTTCAAGCCTTAGTGATCAGCTGCAGGACCGCCGATAGGCGCTTCTGGACGATCGGTCTTGTCCAGGGTCGGCGGAGGCGTCGGAGTGCCCTTGCCGCTGTCATCCCAATCACGCGGCTCGCGTGGCGTGCGTCCCGCCATGATGTCGTCGATCTGATCAGCATCAATCGTCTCGTACTTCATCAGTGCATCAGCCATGGCTTCAAGCTTGTCACGGTTGTCCGTGAGGATCTGCTTGGCCGTGCCGTAGCACTCATCAATGATGCTGCGCACTTCAGAGTCAATCAGCTTGGCTGTCTCGCCCGAAACGTTCGCACCCTGACCACCACCGCCACGGCCCAGGTAAGACTCGTCATCCTCGGCGTACATCAACGGGCCCAGCTTCTCGGACAAGCCCCACTTGGTCACCATGTTCCGCGCAATCTGGCTCGCACGCATGATGTCGTTGGAGGCGCCGGTGGTAACACCGTCAAAGCCCAAGGTCATCTCTTCAGCAATACGACCGCCGTAGAGCGAGCAGATCTGGCTGATCAAAGCACGCTTGGAGAGGCTGTAGCGATCCTCTTCCGGCAAGAACATCGTCACGCCCAGGGCACGACCACGCGGAATGATCGAAACTTTGTAAACCGGGTCATGCTCTGGCACCACACGACCGACGATAGCGTGGCCCGCTTCGTGATACGCCGTGTTGCGCTTCTCTTTATCCGACATCACCATCGATTTGCGCTCGGCGCCCATCATGATTTTGTCTTTGGCCAGCTCAAACTCTTTCATTTCAACAATGCGTTTACCGGTACGCGCAGCGAACAAGGAAGCCTCGTTCACCAGGTTCGCGAGGTCTGCACCCGAAAACCCTGGCGTACCCCGTGCAATCACACCCGGCTGAACGTCATCACCCACCGGCACTTTACGCATGTGCACTTTGAGGATCTGCTCACGACCACGGATGTCCGGCAGGCCCACCACCACCTGACGGTCAAAACGGCCTGGACGCAGCAGCGCAGGGTCGAGTACGTCAGGGCGGTTGGTTGCGGCAATCACAATGATGCCGTCATTCATTTCAAAGCCGTCCATCTCAACCAGCAACTGGTTGAGGGTCTGCTCACGCTCATCATGACCGCCGCCCATACCGGCGCCACGGTGACGACCGACAGCGTCGATTTCGTCGATGAAGATGATGCAAGGTGCGTGCTTTTTAGCTTGTTCAAACATGTCGCGAACACGGCTTGCACCGACACCCACGAACATTTCAACGAAGTCAGAACCAGAAATCGTAAAGAACGGTACTTTCGCTTCGCCAGCAATCGCCTTGGCGAGCAAGGTTTTACCGGTACCCGGCGGGCCAACCATCAGCACGCCACGAGGAATTTTGCCGCCCAGGCGCTGGAACTTGCCCGGATCACGGAGGAACTCAACCAGCTCGCCCACTTCTTCTTTCGCTTCGTCGCAGCCTGCTACATCAGCCAGGGTCGTTTTGACCTGGTCTTCTGATAACAGACGCGCCTTGCTCTTGCCAAAGCTCATCGGGCCGCCTTTACCGCCGGCACCGCCCTGCATTTGACGCATGAAGAACATGAAGACCGCGATGATCACCAGAATCGGGAAGCTCGCTACCAGCAATTGAGTCCAGATGCTTTGCTGCTCAGGCAGTTTGCCTTCTACGGTCACATGGTTATCAACCAGATCGCCGATCAAACCGTTGTCCTGAATAGCAGGACGAATGGTTTTGAAGGTATCGCCATCACTGCGTTTGCCGGTGATCACGTAGCCATCCACGGCAACGCGCTCGACTTTGCCATCCTTAACTTGCTGGATGAAGTCGGAATAGTTGAGGGTTTGTGGCTCGTTTGGACTGGAGAAGTTGTTCATCACCGTCACCAAGACAGCTGCGATGATCAACCACAGGATCAGATTCTTTGCCATATCGTTCAATTAGCTACCCTCTGAAGCAAGCCCCGCTATTGAAGCGTGCTTCGCATGATATTCACCGGCATAACTTACTACATTGCCTACAACCCTTGCAGGCTCCGTCTGTAACCCTTTGTGAAACTTGCCTACACAATATTCGTTATGTCAGTTCTGTAAAGCGATACAAAAAAAGCTATCACTTCAGTTAGAGACGCTCATCGCTGGCCGAACCTTCGATGCCGCGGAAGCCGCGCCCCAATAAATACTGCTCGCGAGACCGGTCTCGTGACGACGTCGGCTTGCGCATCTGCACTTTATCAAAAAGTTTGCGGATGTCTTTGTGGTATTGGTCGAAGCCTTCACCCTGAAAGACCTTGATCAAGAAATCACCACCTGGACGCAGTACACGCCCGGCAAGATCCAGTGCCAATTCGCAAAGGAACATTGCACGCGGCATATCTACGGCGGCCAATCCACTCATATTGGGGGCCATATCTGAAATCACAAGGTCTACCTGTGTATTTCCGACGGCTTCGAGAATCTGGGCCAGAACGGCGTCCTCAGTAAAGTCACCTTTAATGAAGGTCACGTCCGGGATGCTGTCCATGTCCAGAATGTCGGAAGCGATCAAACGCCCTTGGCCACCAATCAGACGACTGGTCACCTGCGACCAGCCACCCGGGGCCGCGCCCAGGTCAATTACGGTCATGCCCGGACGGATCAAACGGTCACGCTCCTGGATCTCCAGCAGCTTGTAACTTGCACGCGAGCGGTACCCATCCTTTTGCGCCATTTTGACGTATGGGTCGTTGAAATGCTCTTTCAGCCAGTTAAGGCTAGTCTTGGAACGGGCCACGGGGCACCTCAAAAATATAAACGGGTCGTGATTAACTGGGCGGTCCCGGACTCGCTCGGGTAAACTGGCCGCCGCTTTTACAAGATCAGACACAGGGGTCAGATTATGCCGCTCACTCAAGAGCAGAAGAAACAGTACAAATCCATTGGCCACCATCTGAAACCAGTATTGACTGTGGCTGATAATGGTTTGACTGAAGGTGTTTTAGCCGAACTCGAACGCGCATTGGGCGATCACGAGTTGATTAAAATCAAAGTCAACATCCTGGACCGCGAGTCTCGCCTGGAAGCCATTGCAGAACTCTGCAAGGCCGGCAAAGCGGAACTGGTACAGATTATCGGCAAAATGGCGCTTCTGTACCGCAAGAACGTCAATGTTAACAAGAACCTGTCGAACATCCATCGCTTCAAGTGATGCCGACAGGAGTCAAGGGTGCGCCTGGCGCGCCCTGACACTCTTGCTTAGCAATAGCAAAACTGCCCGCGCAATGCATCAGACAATAAGATCCGCCCAACGCAACACCTCCCGCCGACAGCCACCCTCAAAACGCTGTAACGCGTACTGACGGGCGCCTTGTACATCAGCGATGCCAATCGGTTGTGACCAGCATCGTACACATTCGTTGTACTGCACCTGCCAGCTGCCAACCCGCAACATCCGGGCTGACGGCCAAAGCAGAACGCCCGCACGAAGCGGGCGCTGTTACTTAGATATGACGCACTTCAACAATCTCGTACTCAATGACGCCACTCGGTGTTTTCACCGCGACCACGTCACCCTCTTCCTTGGCAATCAAGGCGCGAGCAATGGGCGAACCCACAGAGATTTTTCCGAGCTTAATGTCAGCCTCATCCTCACCCACGATCTGATACGTCACGGATTCGTCAGTTTCAACGTTCGCGATTTCAACCGTGGTACCGAAAATCACTTTGCCGGTATGCGGGATAGTCGTGACATCAATGATGACCGCGTTCTGCATGCGGCCTTCGATATCACGAATACGCGCCTCAACCATACCTTGCTGCTCACGGGCAGCATGGTATTCAGCGTTTTCCTTAAGGTCACCCAGCTCACGCGCCGTGCCGATATCCTGGCTCAGCTTGGGCCGCACAACCTTGGTCAGATGAGTGTGCTCTTCTTCCAGGGCTTTCGCGCCCTGGACCGTCATTGGGTATTTGATCATGCCTTCAATCCTGCGTGTAGATCCTGCAAGCGACGTACGGTTTTTTCAGGACCGAATTTAAGCGCTTCACAGATCGCCGCGCCAGCAGCAATAGTCGTGGTGCAGTAAATCTTGTGCTGCAGAGCGTTGCGGCGGATGGAGTAAGAGTCAGCAATCGACTGACGACCTTCAGTGGTGTTGATAATCAACGTCACTTCGTCGTTTTTGATCATGTCGACAACGTGAGGGCGGCCTTCAGTCACCTTGTTCACGCGACGCACTTTCAAGCCGGCGGCTTCGATGAACTTGGCAGTACCCACCGTCGACACGATTTCAAAGCCGAGGTCGATCAGATCACGCGCAACAGCAGCCACCAGTGGCTTGTCGTCGTCACGCACGCTGATAAACGCAGTACCGCCAGTCGGCAGCACTTCGCTCGCGCCCATTTGCGCCTTGGCAAAGGCCTCACCGAAGGTGTCGCCCACGCCCATCACTTCACCGGTGGACTTCATCTCTGGGCCGAGGATCGGGTCAACACCAGGGAATTTGGCGAACGGGAAGACCGCCTCTTTCACACTGTAGAAGTCAGGAATGATTTCTTTAGTGAAGCCGATTTCTTTCAGGGTCTTACCGGCCATCACGCGTGCAGCGATCATTGCCAGGGAGACACCGATGCACTTGGACACGAAAGGAACGGTACGCGAAGCACGCGGGTTCACTTCGATCACGTAGATATCTTCGCCTTGCAGGGCCAATTGCACGTTCATCAGGCCGACTACACCCAGCTCCAATGCCATTTTCTTGACCTGCTCACGCATCTCGTCCTGGATGTGCAGCGGCAGCGAGTACGGCGGCAGCGAGCAGGCAGAGTCACCTGAGTGAACGCCAGCCTGTTCGATGTGCTGCATGATCGCGCCGATCACAACGTCAGTGCCGTCACAGACCGCATCAACGTCCATTTCGATTGCGCAGTTGAGGAAGTGGTCCAGCAGCACCGGGCTGTCGTTGGACACTTTCACCGCATCGCGCAGGTAACGCTTGAGTTCTTCTTCTTCGTACACGATTTCCATCGCACGACCGCCCAACACGTAGGACGGACGAACAACCAGCGGGTAACCGATCTTGCCGGCCGCACGAATCGCTTCGTCTTCGCTGCGCACAGTGGCGTTTGGCGGCTGACGCAGGTTCAGGCGCTCAACCATTTGCTGGAAGCGCTCACGGTCTTCTGCACGGTCGATGGCGTCAGGGCTGGTACCGATGATCGGCACGCCGGCTTCTTCCAGCGCACGCGCCAGTTTCAGCGGAGTTTGGCCGCCGTACTGAACGATCACGCCCTTAGGCTTCTCGACACGCACGATTTCCAGCACGTCTTCGAGGGTCACGGATTCGAAGTACAGACGATCCGAGGTGTCGTAGTCGGTCGAAACTGTTTCC
Organism: Pseudomonas sp. FSL R10-0399; assembly: GCF_009600165.1. Lineage (NCBI taxonomy): Bacteria > Pseudomonadati > Pseudomonadota > Gammaproteobacteria > Pseudomonadales > Pseudomonadaceae > Pseudomonas > Pseudomonas sp. FSL R10-0399. The sequence goes on along the minus strand of NZ_WIWK01000011.1, from coordinate 30,462 downwards.
GGGTTGCAGTTAACCATGATGGTTTCGTAACCATCGGCACGCAACGCCAGCGCCGCGTGAACGCAGCAGTAGTCGAACTCGATACCCTGACCGATACGGTTAGGACCGCCACCCAGGATCATGATCTTGTCACGGTCCGACGGGTTGGCTTCGCACTCTTCCTCATAGGTCGAGTACATGTAAGCGGTGTCAGTAGCGAACTCAGCCGCGCAGGTGTCAACACGCTTGTAAACCGGGAACACTTCCAGCTTGTGACGGTGACGACGCAGGTTCTTCTCGGTCACACCCAGCAATACAGCCAGACGTGCATCGGAGAAGCCTTTGCGCTTGAGGCGGTACATGGTGTCGCGATCGATCGCAGACAGACCCATGGTCTTGATCTTTTCTTCGTCCTTGATCAGATCTTCGATCTGCACCAGGAACCAAGGGTCGATCATGTTCATGCCGAAAATGTCTTCGACCGTCATGCCCGCACGGAACGCGTCAGCAACGTACCAGATACGCTCGGCGCCCGGCACCGTCAGCTCGCGCTTGAGCACAGCCATGCTTTCCGGGTTGCTCAAGTCCAGCTTTGGATCAAGACCGCTAACGCCCACTTCCAGACCGCGAAGGGCTTTTTGCAACGACTCCTGGAAAGTACGGCCGATGGCCATCACTTCACCCACGGACTTCATTTGCGTGGTCAGGCGTGCATCGGCTTTAGAGAACTTCTCGAAAGCAAAGCGTGGCAGTTTGGTCACAACGTAGTCGATGGACGGCTCGAAGGACGCCGGGGTCGCGCCGCCGGTGATTTCGTTTTGCAGTTCGTCCAGGGTGTAGCCAATCGCCAGTTTGGCGGCGATACGCGCAATCGGGAAGCCAGTGGCTTTGGAAGCCAGCGCCGAAGAGCGGGATACACGCGGGTTCATCTCGATCACGACCATACGGCCAGTGTTCGGGCAAATACCGAACTGAACGTTGGAACCGCCGGTTTCAACGCCGATCTCACGCAGTACCGCCAACGAGGCGTTACGCATGATTTGGTATTCTTTGTCGGTCAGGGTTTGTGCCGGAGCCACGGTGATCGAGTCACCGGTGTGCACGCCCATCGGGTCAAAGTTTTCGATCGAGCAAACGATGATGCAGTTGTCCTTCTTATCGCGGACAACCTCCATTTCGTACTCTTTCCAACCGATCAGCGATTCGTCGATCAGCAGCTCTTTGGTTGGCGACAGGTCCAGACCGCGAGAGCAGATCTCTTCGAACTCTTCACGGTTGTAAGCGATACCGCCACCGGTGCCGCCCATGGTGAAGGACGGACGAATGATGCACGGAAAGCCCAGCTTTTCGAGAACCGCGTTGGCCTCTTCCATGCTGTGCGCGATACCGGAACGCGGGCAATCCAGGCCGATGGACTTCATGGCCTTGTCGAAACGCGAACGGTCTTCAGCCTTGTCGATGGTGTCAGCGTTGGCACCGATCATTTCTACGCCGAACTTCTCCAGAACGCCTTCGCGCTCCAGGTCCAGTGCGCAGTTCAGAGCAGTTTGGCCGCCCATGGTGGGCAGCAGAGCGTCTGGACGCTCTTTTTCGATGATCTTGGCAACCGTTTGCCACTTGATCGGCTCGATGTAGGTCGCATCGGCCATGTCCGGGTCGGTCATGATGGTGGCTGGGTTAGAGTTCACCAGGATGACGCGGTAGCCCTCCTCACGCAGAGCCTTACAGGCCTGGGCGCCGGAGTAGTCGAATTCGCACGCCTGGCCGATAACAATCGGGCCAGCGCCGAGAATCAGGATGCTTTTAATGTCTGTACGTTTTGGCATGGGTTTGTCACTCAAATCCGCAGGTCAGTCGGCAAGCCGTCAATCAGGTTCCTGAGCCGCACAAGGGGCCGCCGATTTCGGGGCCGCCTTGGGCTACTCATTACAAAGGACTGATCAGCGGCGCTTGGCCATCTCATTGATGAAGCGATCGAACAGCGGCGCAACGTCGTTCGGGCCAGGGCTTGCTTCAGGGTGACCCTGGAAGCTGAAAGCGCTCTTGTCGGTACGCTCGATACCTTGCAGGGTACCGTCGAACAGCGACTTGTGGATGGCACGCACGTTGGCAGGCAGGGTCGCCTCATCAACCGCAAAACCGTGGTTTTGGCTGGTGATCATTACAACACCGGTGTCCAGGTCTTGAACCGGGTGGTTCGCGCCGTGGTGGCCATGGCCCATTTTCACCGTCTTGGCGCCGGAAGCCAGTGCCAGCAGCTGGTGGCCCAGGCAGATACCGAATACCGGAATCTCTGTCTTCAGCACGTCTTGAATAGCCGTGATTGCGTAGTCGCAAGGCTCAGGGTCACCCGGGCCGTTGGACAGGAACACGCCATCCGGGTTGAGCGCCAACACATCGCTGGCAGGCGTTTGCGCCGGCACAACGGTGACGCGGCAGCCACGCTCAACCAACATGCGCAGGATGTTCCACTTTACGCCGTAGTCATAAGCCACTACGTGGTAAGGCAGATCGCTGGCTTCGATAGTCGGATGGCTGTCAGTTGCCAGGCTCCAGACGCTCGAACGCCATTCATAAGTTTTATCGGTGCTGACAACTTTCGCCAGGTCCATGCCTTTCAGGCCAGGGAAACCGCGCGCCGCTGCAATCGCAGCCTCGTCAGAAATGTTGTCACCGGCCATGATGCAGCCGTTTTGCGCGCCTTTCTCACGCAAAATACGGGTCAGACGGCGCGTGTCGATACCGGCGATTGCCACAACATTGTTGGCTTTCAGGTAGTCAGACAGCGACATTGTGTTACGCCAGTTGCTGGCAACCAGCGGCAGATCACGGATTACCAAACCTGCGGACCAAACACGATCAGACTCGGCATCTTCCGGTGTAGTGCCGGTATTGCCAACATGCGGGTAAGTCAGGGTCACGATTTGCTGAGCGTAGGAAGGATCCGTCAGGATTTCCTGGTAGCCAGTCATTGCGGTGTTAAACACCACCTCACCAACGGTCTGACCGTCGGCCCCAATGGCTTCGCCGCGAAAAATGCTGCCATCAGCGAGGGCGAGTATGGCTTGCTTAGTCAAGAAGACCTCCCGTAAATAAAGCCTGAAAGGGCGATCGCAGGTTGTAAAAAAGCGGAGTGACGTATGGACACGTCACCCCGCTTCTTCATCGAATTATCTGCGCGCTTTTAGTGGACACACTAAAGCTGTAGCTTACAGAAAAAGGCTTTTTTGGTCTACCGCTAAAAGAGCCCAAAAGGCAGAGGAATGCGACAGATCATCGCTTAGCGGTTGAAAATCGAACTGTTGCGGCTGCAACAGCCCGATTTTACAAAGATGATTCAACGCAGGTCGAGTACATCCTGCATGTCGTACAGGCCGGGCTCGCGCCCATCGAGCCACTGAGCAGCGCGAACAGCGCCCTTGGCGAAGGTCATGCGGCTGGATGCCTTGTGGGTGATTTCCAAACGCTCACCCTCGGCCGCAAACAGCACCGTATGGTCACCCACCACATCACCGCCACGAACGGTCGCAAAACCGATCGTCTCGTGTTCACGCGCACCGGTATGGCCCTCACGACCATAAACGGCAACCTTCTGCAGATCACGCCCCAGCGCATCGGCAATCACTTCGCCCATGCGCATGGCCGTGCCCGACGGCGCGTCGACTTTGTGACGGTGGTGCGCTTCGATGATTTCAATGTCGGCATCATCACCCATCACCCGCGCTGCGATATCCAGTAGCTTGAACGATAGGTTAACGCCAACACTGAAATTCGAAGCAAAGACCACCGGGATGTCTTTGGCTGCGTCAACCAACAACTGCTTTTGCGCAGCATTCAAGCCCGTGGTGCCAATGACCATGGCCTTGCCCGCCTGACGGCAGAACGCCAGATTGCCGAGCATCACCTCAGGCAGGGTGAAATCGATCAACACATCGAACTCATCTGCCACGTCTTCAAGGCTTGCAGACAACGGCACGCCAATTCGCCCGAGCGACACCAGCTCACCCGCATCAGCGCCCACCAGCGAACTGCCCGGACGGACAATTGCCGCCGTCAGCCCGCACACCGGCGAGCGCTGCTGAACCGCGTCAATCAGGGTTTTGCCCATGCGCCCGGCAGCGCCCATCACAGCTATACGTCGCATGCCCCGCTCCTTATAAGTCGCCGAAGAAGCGCTTCACGCCTTCGAACCAACCGGTCGCGTTTGGCGAATGGCAGCTATCGCCTTCCAGTGTCGAGCGGAACTCTTCCATCAGCTCGCGCTGACGACGGCTCAACTTCACCGGGGTCTCGACCACGACGCGGCACATCAAGTCGCCAACGCCACCGCCACGCACCGGGGATACACCCTTGCCACGCAGACGGAATTGCTTACCGGTTTGTGTACCTTCAGGCACTTTGAGCTTGACCCGACCATCCAGCGTCGGCACTTCCAGCTCTGCACCCAGCGCCGCATCAGCAAAGCTGATAGGCACTTCGCAGAACAGATGTTTGCCATCGCGCTGGAAAATCGCGTGCTCACGCACCTCGATCACCACATACAGGTCACCCGCCGGGCCACCCTGAACACCCGCCTCGCCTTCACCCGACAGACGGATACGGTCACCCGTATCAACACCCGCAGGTACTTTCACGGACAGGGTTTTGTATTCCTCTACGCGACCGTCGCCATTGCAGCTTTCGCACGGGTCGGAAATGATCTTGCCCTGACCATGGCAACGCGGGCAGGTCTGCTGCACAGAGAAGAAACCTTGCTGCATGCGCACCTGGCCAATACCGCCACAGGTGGTACAGGTCACAGGCGATGAACCCTTCTTCGCGCCCGAACCGTCACATGGCTTGCAGTTGACCAGCGTCGGCACACGAATATTGACCGTAGTCCCGCGCACCGCTTCTTCCAGGTTCAGCTCCAGCGTATAGCGCAAATCGCTACCGCGCTGCGCGCCGCCCCGGGAGCCGCCACGGCCACCGCCAAAGAAATCACTGAACACATCGCCGAAAATATCGGAGAAGTTCTGACCACCAAAACCTGCACCGCCGCCGCCCATTTGCGGATCAACACCCGCATGACCGTATTGGTCATAAGCAGCACGCTTGCTGGTATCAGACAGCACTTCATACGCTTCGTTAGCCTCTTTAAACAGCTCTTCAGAGGCCTTGTCACCCGGGTTACGGTCCGGGTGGTGTTTCATTGCGAGACGACGATAAGCTTTTTTCAGCTCGACCACAGTGGTGGTCCGTTCGACACCCAATACTTCGTAATAGTCGCGCTTTGCCATAATTCTTTGCACTCTCAAGGACGTTTGGAAGAACCCTCCCGAGCCTCACCAAACCCGCTGAGCCTGAACGTACAAGGCTCAACTCACGTCTTTTCAACGATATTGGTTTCTGATTAACAGCCAATGCATTGGCCGACAGGAGCGGTTACCTCGGGCAGAAACACAAAGAAGTCCCTGCCTCAACCGCCAGCATCCGAGCTTGTCGCATGCTGTAAAAATTCCCTTGCTCCAGACACGCCAACGCGGGAGCAAGCTCCCGCGCGGCGACATCCTACCAGTCACCGCTTATGCACGGTTAACCGGCCGACCAACAAGCTGATTACTTGTTGTCTTTAACTTCTTCGAACTCAGCGTCGACAACGTCGTCCGCTTTTTCAGCCGAATCAGCTGGCTTGGCCGCTGCATCTGCCGGGTTCGCTTGCTCAGCGTACATTTTCTGTGCAACTGGAGCAGACACCTTGGACAGCTCTTCAACCTTGGCTTCGATAGCGGCTTTGTCGTCGCCTTTAACAGCGGCTTCCAATGCGACTACTGCAGCTTCGATTGCAGTTTTCTCTTCCTCGGTCACTTTATCGCCAGCATCGACGATCATTTTACGAGTCGAGTGAACCAGCGCGTCGCCTTGGTTACGTGCAGCTGCCAGCTCTTCGAACTTACGGTCTTCTTCAGCGTTGACTTCAGCGTCACGAACCATCTGAGCAATTTCGTCCTCGGACAGACCCGAGTTCGCCTTGATCACGATGGACTGGGACTTGCCAGTCGCCTTGTCTTTCGCGCTGACGTTCAAGATACCGTTAGCGTCGATGTCGAAGGTTACTTCGATCTGAGGCACACCACGTGGAGCGGGTGGAATGTCCGCCAGGTCGAACTTGCCCAACGACTTGTTCTGAGCCGCTTGCTTACGCTCACCTTGCAGCACGTGAATGGTCACAGCGCCCTGGTTGTCGTCAGCCGTCGAGAACACTTGCGATTTCTTGGTAGGAATCGTGGTGTTTTTCTCGATCAGAGCAGTCATCACGCCGCCCATGGTTTCGATACCCAGAGTCAGCGGGCTCACGTCCAGCAGCAGAACGTCTTTAACGTCACCGGCCAATACCGCGCCCTGGATAGCAGCGCCCATGGCAACCGCTTCGTCCGGGTTCACGTCTTTACGTGCTTCTTTACCGAAGAACTCAGTCACCAGCTTCTGAACCAATGGCATACGAGTCTGACCACCGACCAGAATCACGTCGTTGATCGAGCCAACGTCGATACCTGCGTCTTTCAGCGCAATACGGCAAGGTTCGATAGTGCGTTGAACCAGGTCTTCAACCAGCGATTCCAGCTTGGCGCGCGAGATTTTCACGTTCAAGTGTTTAGGACCGGTCGCGTCTGCAGTGATGTACGGCAGGTTCACGTCAGTCGACTGGCTCGAAGACAGCTCGATTTTTGCTTTTTCAGCAGCTTCTTTCAGACGCTGCATCGCCAGCGGGTCACCTTTAAGGTTCATGCCGGTTTCTTTCTTGAACTCGTCAACCAGGTAGTCGATCAGACGAATGTCAAAGTCTTCACCACCCAGGAACGTGTCACCGTTGGTCGCCAACACTTCAAACTGGTGCTCGCCATCAACTTCAGCAATTTCGATCACCGACACGTCGAAAGTACCGCCACCCAAGTCATAAACGATGACTGTGTGGTCGCCTTTCGCTTTGTCCATACCGTAAGCCAGAGCAGCTGCGGTTGGTTCGTTGATGATGCGTTTTACGTCCAGACCCGCGATACGGCCGGCGTCTTTGGTCGCCTGGCGCTGGCTGTCGTTGAAGTAAGCAGGCACGGTGATAACCGCTTCAGTCACTGCTTCGCCGAGGTAATCTTCGGCGGTTTTCTTCATTTTCTTCAGAATTTCGGCCGAGATTTGTGGCGGAGCCATTTTCTGGCCGTTCACTTCAACCCACGCATCGCCATTGTCTGCCTTGACGATTTTGTAAGGGACCATCTGAATGTCTTTCTGTACAACTTCTTCGTCAAAACGACGACCGATCAGACGCTTCACCGCGTACAGGGTGTTATGCGGATTGGTCACTGCCTGACGCTTGGCCGACTGGCCAACCAGAATTTCGCCATCGTTGGCGTACGCAATGATCGACGGCGTAGTACGCGCGCCTTCAGCGTTTTCGATAACTTTTGCTTTACCGTTTTCCAGAACCGACACGCACGAGTTGGTGGTCCCGAGGTCGATACCAATAATTTTGCCCATCTTCACTCTCCCTAAATTTGAATTTTTTTGCCGTAGCAGTAATGACCAACTACGGCATTTCTAAACGCATGACATCTAAATGGGGGCCTTGCGGCCGATTTCAAGCCTGCTCGTCAATCGATGGCGAAACCGGCGCTGGCGCCTTGCTGACTACGACCATAGCCGGGCGCAGTAAGCGACCATTGAGCTGATACCCTTTTTGAAACACCTTGAGCACACTGTTTGGCTCCAGGTCAGCGCTTTCCTGCATGGCCATTGCCTGATGGTGCTCGGCATTGAAGGGTTCGCCGTGCGGATCGATCGCTTCCAGGTGATAACGCTTCAGGGTGTCCTGGAACATTTTCAGCGTCAGCTCGATCCCTTCACGCATTGGGCGAATGCTTTCGTCATCCGGACTGGACAGCTCAAGGCCGCGTTCCAGACTGTCGATCACCGGCAACAGGTCGCCAGCAAATTTTTCCAATGCAAATTTGTGTGCTTTTTCAACGTCCTGTTCGGCACGACGGCGAACGTTCTGCACATCAGCAGCCACTCGCAAAGCTTGATCGTTAGCTGCCGCCAGTTGCTCTTCGAGCTCCTGCACACGTGCCACCAGATCTACGCCTGCAACATCAGCAGCCTGATTAGCGTCTTGGTTCTGCGTATCCATAGTCTGTTCGTCTGCCATAGATTTCTCCTTTCAAACTTCGTCCGCGAGCTCGACTCGCGCTTCTGCCTCGGTATATGGGGTCGCAATTTTCAGGTTCAAGAGCCAAAAAGCACTAACAATTGCCTTTTAACGCCTCGGCGCACCCCACCCGCCCATACAAAACAGCCTAAAAAAGCCTCAATGCCAAGCAAATAGAACTAAGCACAGCCATTGTCAGCACGAAACAAAACACTGTATAAATAACCAGACATTACGTTTTGGAGCCGCTCCCATGCTGGTGCACCTGTCCGTACATAACTACGCCATCGTTGAACATCTCGATCTAGAGCTGGATCGCGGTATGAGTGTAATCACTGGTGAGACCGGCGCAGGTAAATCGATCATGCTCGATGCACTGGGCCTGACCTTAGGTGACCGCGCAGACAACGGGGTGGTTCGCCCCGGCGCTGAAAAAGCCGACATTCTGGCCACCTTCGACCTGCAAGACATTCCCGAAGCGCGTGCCTGGCTGGCCGAGCGCGACCTTGAGTGCGATGGCCCGTGCATCTTGCGCCGTGTCATTACCGCCGAAGGCCGCTCGCGCGGCTACATCAATGGCACGCCATGCCCCCAAGGCGACCTCAAGGCCCTGGGCGAACTGCTGATCGACATCCACAGCCAGCATGAACACCAGTCGCTGCTCAAGCCCGACACCCACCGCCGCCTGCTCGACGAATACGCAGGCGCCACCGATCTCGCCCGTCAGGTGCAACTGGCCGCACAACGCTGGCGCCAGACCCGCCAGGAGCTGGAACACCTGTCCAACTCGGGTGATGAACAGCGGGCACGCCATCAACTACTGAGCTACCAGATCGAAGAACTCGAAACCTTGTCGCTCGGTGAACACGAGTTGGAAGAACTGGAGCAGGAGCACAAAAACCTGACCAACGCCGAAACCTTGCTGACCATTTGCCGGCAGGTTGTTGAACAGTGCAGCGAAAACGACTCCGGCAATGTGCTCAACGCCCTGACCGTCAGCCTGAACCGTCTGGCGAGCATTCATAACAATACCGGCTCATTGAACGAAGCCACCGATCTGTTGGCCAGCGCACAAATTCAGGTCGAAGAAGCCGTGGGCGAACTTAACCGCTTCATTGATCACTTTGATGCCGACCCGGGTCGCCTGCAGTACCTCGAAGAACGGCTCGACACCATTTACTCGCTGGCGCGCAAACACCGTGTGCAACCAACCGAGGTCGCCGCACTGCAACAGCGCCTGCTCGATGAACTCGAAACCCTGAATGCCAACGATGAAAACATCGAACGTTTGACCCATGAACTGGCGTCTTACGCACGCCACTATCAAGAGTGCGCACGTGAACTGAGCGACCTGCGCAGCCATGCCGCCACCCGCCTGGGCAGCGCAGTAGAAGAAGAAATCCAGCGCCTGGGCATGCCGGGCGGGCGCTTTGTGATCGAACTGCGCCCACTGAGCAGCAGCGACCCCATGCCTCACGGCCTTGAACACGTAGAGCTGCTGGTCAGTGCAAACCCCGGCCAACCCCTCAAGGCGCTGGCCAAAGTGGCGTCGGGCGGCGAACTGTCGCGTATCAGCCTGGCCATCCAGGTCATCACCGCGCAGACCTCACGTGTCCCTACATTGGTATTCGACGAAGTGGACGTGGGCATTGGCGGCCCAACCGCCGAGATCGTGGGCCAGCTATTGCGCCGCTTGGGCGAACGCGGCCAAGTGCTGACGGTCACTCACCTGCCGCAAGTGGCAGCGCAGTGCCATCAACATCTATTTGTGCACAAAGTGCGCGAAAGCGAGACAACCCGTACCGCCGTCTCAAAATTGAGCAAAAAAGAGCGCGTAGAAGAAGTGGCGCGCATGCTCGGCGGCATCGACCTGACCAAAGAATCGTTGGCTCACGCCAAGAAAATGGTCGTCACGGCGAAGAATTTGGCCGCTTAGCGACGAACGGTCACAAAAAATTACATTTCAGACAGCACGAAGGCGACTCAGAGGTCGCCTTCGATCGTTTCGCGAACCGAAATTCGCGCGACATGCTTATTTACCTGACTTGCGTACGTACAGCACCAGGTTGTGATCCACCAACTCAAAGCCATGTTTAGTGGCAATGGCGTGCTGCAGCTTTTCGATCTCTTCGTCGAAAAATTCAATCACTTCACCGCTGTCCACGTTGACCATATGGTCGTGGTGGCCACCGTCGGCATCAGCCAGTTCAAAGACCGCATGACCACCATCAAAGTTGTGGCGTATCACCAGCCCTGCTGACTCAAACTGGGTCAACACACGGTAAACCGTGGCCAGACCGACGTCCTCGCCCGCGTTCATAAGTGCCTTGTAAACATCCTCGGCGCTCATGTGACGCTGATCAGCAGAGTCAAGCATTTGTAGAATTTTGACTCGCGGCAGAGTCACCTTAAGTCCGGCCTTACGTAGTTCGCTATTTTCAACCATGGTTAGCTTTCTCGCGGAAGCGGCTTCGCAGCTTCTCTTAATACGGGTATGATCGGCGTTTACGTTGTCCCAGCCAAGATAGTGGAAGTCGCCCACCGATGCAAAACACCAAGCTCTTGCTAACCAGTTTCACCTTTGTGGGACTGCTCGCACTCGCCGGTTGTTCATTCCCCGGGGTTTACAAAATCGACATCCAACAGGGCAATGTCGTCACGCAGGACATGATAAACCAGTTGCGCCCGGGAATGACCCGTCGGCAAGTGAAGTTTATTATGGGTAACGCCCTGCTGACCGATACATTCCACCCTGATCGCTGGGATTATTTGTATAGCCTGCAGCCCGGCGGCGGTGAACGCCAACAAGAACGCATCAGTGTGTTCTTCAACCAGAACGATCAGCTCGTCAGCCTGTCAGGCGATTTCAAGCCGGGCGTGAGCCGCGACGAAGCGATTCTGGGCAAAGAAGGGTCGACCGAGGTGATCTCACCGACGGATCCGGCACCAGAACCTGCCGAGAAGAGCGAAGTGCCGGCCAAACCGGGCTCGTTGCTTGATCAAATCCAGAAAGACGTCGACGGCGTTAAAACTGTACCCGTCCCGACGCCTACACCGCTGGACACCCGCGACCAATAATCGCGCGTTGCAAAAAAGCCCGGCATGCCGGGCTTTTTGTTGCCTGCTAAAAAATCGACTTACAGCCCGCTCAATCGCTTGGCTTCGGCCGCTTTGGCAGCACGCTGACGGCGGATCTCTTTGGGATCGGCCAACAGCGGGCGGTAAATCTCGATCCGCTCACCGGCCTGCACCACGCGCACCTGCGGGTCGATGACCTGCTTGCCAAAGATCCCCACAGGGCAATGCTCCAGGTCCAGTTCAGGAAACGCCCGGCCAATCCCTGACGCCAGCACCGCCGCGCGCAACGTTGTGCCCTCAGGCACCGTCAGCGCCAGCAATTGCTGACGCTCAACCGCCGCATAAACCACTTCAATCGCTATCACAGAATCAGCCATACAGCTGCTTGGCGCGCTGGCAAAACGCGTCGACCAAGGTATTGGCCGCCTGATTAAACAGGGGCCCCAAGGTCGCCTTTACGATTGCCCCGGCGTAATCAAAGGTCATGTCCAGGCTGATTTTGCAGGCCTTCTCGCCCAACGGCTTGAACACCCAGAGGCCGTGCAGCTTGGTGAACGGGCCTTCTTCCAGGTTCATCTCAATCGACTGCCCCGGCGTCAACGTGTTGCGTGTAACAAAATGCTGGCTCAAGCCGCCTTTGGCCACGCCCAGACTGGCGCGCATCAGCGACTCGGTGCTTTCGATAATCTCGGCCGATGAACACCACGGCAAAAACTCCGGATAACGCGCCACGTCGTTAACCAGGTCATACAAAGCCTGCGCCGGATACGGCAGCAAGGCGGAACGTTGGATATGGGTAGTCATGTCAGCGTTAATTCCACAGCTGGGCGGCATATACCCTCGGGGTGCCAAGTGGCGCCGCTTAAGCGCATCAAGAAAACAATCAGGACGAACAAGGGCAGCATGATACGCGAGGTAAGAAAATTACGCCCAAGCACTCAAAAATGAGCGTGTATTGTCCGGGAATCAAACTACGTGCTCAAGCACACAGGTTGACCGTAGCCGACTTGCTCGCAACTGCCTATAATGCCGCCCCTATGGCTAAACAGAAGAAGCACCCCACAGGGACCATCGCGCAGAACAAAAAAGCGCGACACGATTACTTCATCGAACATCGGTTCGAGGCTGGTCTGGTCCTGGCCGGCTGGGAAGTAAAAAGTCTGCGTGCAGGCAAGGCACAGCTGGTCGACAGCTACGTGCTCCTCAAAGACGGTGAAGCCTGGTTGCTCGGCAGCCACATCTCGCCGCTGACGACCGCCAGCACGCACGTTATCGCCGACCCGGTGCGCAGCCGCAAACTGCTGCTTAACAAGCGCGAGCTTGAAAAGCTGGCCGCCGCTGTGCAGCAAAAGGGTTACGCGTGCGTCTGCCTCTCGCTTTACTGGAGCAAGCACTTGATCAAGTGCGAAATTGCCCTGGGTAAAGGCAAGAAGGAATACGACAAGCGCCATACCGAGCGTGAGCGCGACTCTGATCGCGAGCTGCAACGCGCGGTGCGCAACAAGGGCAAGGACGACTAAGTCCTGTTGCTGGCTGTTGGCGTACATTCTGTGGGAGCGGGCTTGCTCGCGATTCAGACAACGCGGTGTCTCTAGCACACCGCATTGATCCTATCGCGAGCAAGCCCGCTCCCACAGAGCAGTTCACAGCCCATTACGTCGCTCTGCCCGCGCCACGCGCTGAACTTCCTGACGTACCTCCTCCAATACTTCCTGCACGTACATGAGATGGCGGCTCGCAACGCCCCGCGCATCCTCAGCCCGACCCTCCACAATCGCCAGATACAACTCGCGGTGCTGATCAATCAGCATGTCGCGCGTTTCGCTGCGCTGCTTGTACATGCCGCCAATGTTGGTCACCACGTTGCGCTTGAGCAAATCGAATAACCCGCGAATCGTGTGCAACAACACCGCGTTGTGGCTCGCCTCGGCAATCGCCAGGTGAAAGTTGGCATCGGCCTCCCCTTCCTCGGCCCGGCTCACCTCATCCACCCGCGTATAGCAATCCTGCAACCGCTCAAAGGCAAACCGCAGCCGCTCACGGTCCATCTCGGTCGCACGCAATGCTGCGTAATACGCGCAAGACGCCTCCAGGGTATGGCGAAACTCCAGCAAATCGCGCTGCGCCTCCGGGTTGCTTTCCAGCAATTGCAGCAACGGGTCACTGAAAGTCGAGCCCAGCGACGTCGCCACATAGTTGCCACCGCCCTGGCGGCTGATCAGCAAGCCTTTGGCCACCAACTTTTGAATCGCTTCACGCAACGACGGGCGCGACACCCCAAACTGCTCCGCCAGCGCACGCTCGGCCGGTAAGCGCTCACCGGCCTTCAACGTGCCCTCAAGGATCATGCCCTCAAGCTGCTCGACAATATCGTCCGACAAACGGCGCTGACGGATTTGACCAAACCCCATAACTGCTCTCCACGCACCCGACCACGCGCCGGGCCCTCTATTCTCGCCGATTGGCGCTCGCCAAACACCTATCAGAAAAACCGCCTTTTACCCCATCAGTTGCCCAGGCAACGAACAGCGCGACTAAAGATTAAGTAGCGGCAAATTGACACACGCCATACAAGGCTTTTAACCTAGCCGACAGCGATTGTAAATTGGTATTACCAATTACCCAAATGCAGTCAGCAGCATCGACCAATAACAATTAGGGGCCACCCCATATGCAAACCTGGCAACAGCTTTACAGCCCGCTCGGCAGCCTCGGCTTGTCCGCACTCGCGGCCGTTATCCCGATTGTGTTTTTCTTCCTGGCCTTGGCAGTGTTCCGTCTCAAAGGGCACGTGGCTGGCAGCATTACCCTTGCCTTGTCGATTCTGGTGGCGATCTTCGCCTTCCAGATGCCGGTCGACATGGCGATTGCCGCCGCAGGGTATGGATTTGCTTATGGCCTCTGGCCGATTGCCTGGATCATCGTTGCCGCGGTGTTCCTCTACAAACTGACCGTTAAAAGCGGCCAGTTCGAAATCATCCGCAGTTCCGTCCTGTCGATTACCGATGACCAGCGTCTGCAAGTGCTGCTGATCGGCTTCTGCTTCGGTGCGTTCCTCGAAGGCGCAGCCGGTTTCGGTGCTCCGGTAGCGATTACCGCCGCCCTGCTCGTAGGCCTGGGCTTCAACCCACTGTACGCCGCTGGCCTGTGCCTGATCGCCAACACCGCCCCGGTGGCCTTCGGCGCCCTCGGCATTCCGATTATCGTGGCAGGCCAAGTCACGGGCATCGACGCGTTCAAGATCGGCGCCATGGCCGGTCGCCAGCTGCCGCTGCTGTCGCTGTTCGTACCGTTCTGGCTGGTCTTCATGATGGACGGCCTGCGCGGCGTGCGTGAAACCTGGCCGGCAGCACTGGTGGCCGGCTTGAGCTTCGCCGTCACCCAGTACTTCACCTCCAACTACATTGGCCCAGAACTGCCGGACATCACCTCGGCACTGGCCAGCCTGATCAGCCTGACCCTGTTCCTGAAAATCTGGCAGCCAAAACGCACCGCCGGCGCGCAGATTCCGGGCGTGAGCTCTGACGTAGTTGTTACCGCCAGCGCAGGCGGTTTCGGCAAACCAAACAACTTGATGGTTTCGCCTTACAGCCTGATGCAAATCCTCAAGGCCTGGTCACCGTTCCTGATCCTGACCGTACTGGTCACCATCTGGACCCTTAAACCGTTCAAGGCCCTGTTCTCGCCAGGCGGCTCGATGTACGGCTGGGTGTTCAACTTTGCGATCCCGCACCTTGATCAACTGGTGATCAAAACCGCGCCGATCGTCAACGCGCCAACCGCCATTGCCGCCGTGTTCAAACTGGACCCGATTTCAGCCACCGGCACCGCGATTTTCTTCTCGGCACTGATCTCGATGCTGATCCTGAAAATCGACATCAAAACCGGTCTGACCACTTTCAAAGAGACCCTCTACGAGCTGCGCTGGCCGATCCTGTCCATCGGCATGGTGCTGGCCTTTGCCTTCGTGACCAACTACTCGGGCATGTCCTCCACCATGGCCCTGGTATTGGCCGGTACGGGCGCCGCGTTCCCGTTCTTCTCGCCGTTCCTCGGCTGGCTGGGCGTGTTCCTGACCGGCTCCGACACCTCGTCGAACGCCCTGTTCAGCTCGTTGCAGGCCACCACCGCGCATCAGATCGGCGTCAGCGACACCCTCATGGTGGCCGCCAACACCAGCGGTGGCGTGACTGGCAAAATGATCTCGCCACAATCCATCGCCGTCGCCTGTGCGGCAACCGGCCTGGTGGGCAAAGAGTCCGACCTGTTCCGCTTCACCCTCAAGCACAGCCTGTTCTTCGCCACCATCGTTGGCCTGATCACGCTCGCCCAGGCGTATTGGTTCACCGGCATGCTGGTGCATTAAGCAACAGGGCTATGGTTACACCACGTTAAAAGCGCCGGGGCACGTCCCCGGCGCCCACACTTTATTACCCGGTCTGCCTCGCGGCTGAAGAGGGTTTTCAGCCGCTACCGTGGATCTATAACCGGGACCACCCGGAGACGCCTGATGAGCGAGCTTTTTTACAACGCCGTGCCCAACGCGACCCGTGTCGCCCCACCCCTTCCGACCCCGCGCCATTACCCTGCGCACAAACCCCGCAAGGTCTACCTGTTCGGCACCTGCGTCGTCGACCTGTTCTTCCCCGAAGCCGGGATGGACGCGATCCACCTGATAGAACGCGAAGGCATCGAAGTGGACTACCCGCAAGGCCAAAGCTGCTGCGGGCAACCGGCCTACACCTCGGGTTACACCGACCAGGCCCGCGAAGTGGCCCGCGCACAATTGGCGCTGTTTGCCGAAGATTACCCCGTGGTCGTGCCCTCCGGCTCCTGCGCCGGCATGCTGCGCGAACACTACGAAGACCTGTTCAAAGACGAGCCAGACACCTTGAAAAAGGTCCACGCCCTGGCCGAACGCACCTTTGAACTCACCGAGTTCTTGCTGTTTGTGTGCAAAGTGCATTTCAAGGACAGCGGCGCCCCGATCAAAGTCGCGCTGCACACCTCCTGCTCTGCCCGCCGCGAAATGAACACCCACCTGCACGGCCGCGAAATGCTCGCGCAACTGGGCAACGTCGAGCGCATCGACCACAGCCATGAAAGCGAATGCTGCGGCTTTGGTGGGACATTCAGCGTACGCCTGCCCGATATTTCCGGGGCCATGGTCGCCGACAAGACCCGCGCCCTGATTGAAACCGGCGCACACCAAGTGCTAACCGCCGACTGCGGCTGCCTGATGAACATCAACGGCTCCCTCGAAAAACAGCAAAAAGCCCTGCGCGGTCAGCATCTGGCCAGCTTCCTGTGGCAACGCACCGGAGGTGCACAATGAGTGCGTTGATCCCTGCTGTCGTCATAGAAGACTTCCGCGAGCGCGCCCACGAGGCATTGGCCGACAAACAATTGCGAAATAACTTTCGCAACGCCATGGACTCGCTGATGACCAAACGCGCGGTGTCCTTCAGCGATGCCCACGAACGCGAGCATTTGCGTGCGCTGGGCAATGCCGTCCGCGCCCGCGCCCTGTCCAAACTGCCTGACCTGCTGGAGCGCCTCGAAGCCAACCTGACCCGCAACGGTGTGCAGGTGCACTGGGCCGAAACCGTCGAGCAGGCCAATGACATCGTGCTCTCGATTGCCCGCCGCCGTGCCGCCAAGCAAGTCATCAAAGGCAAGTCGATGGTCAGCGAAGAGATGGAAATGAACCACGTGCTTGGCGCACAGGGCATCGAATGCCTTGAGTCCGACATGGGCGAGTACATTGTTCAGCTCGACAACGAGAAGCCGTCCCACATCATCATGCCCGCGATCCACAAGAACGCCGGGCAAGTGGCCGACTTGTTCCACAACAAGCTCGGCGTTGAATACACCAAAGACGTCGACCAACTGATCCAGATCGGTCGTCGCGTGCTGCGCCAAAAGTTTTTCGAAGCTGACATCGGCGTGTCCGGCGTCAACTTCGCCGTGGCCGAAACCGGCACCCTGCTGCTGGTCGAAAACGAAGGCAACGGGCGTATGTCGACCACCGTGCCGCCGGTACACATTGCCGTCACCGGCATCGAGAAAGTGGTCGAAAACCTGCGTGACGTTGTACCGCTGGTGTCATTGCTGACCCGCTCGGCACTCGGCCAACCGATCACCACCTACGTCAACATGATCTCCGGCCCACGCAAACCCGGCGAACTCGACGGCCCTGAAGAAGTCCACCTGGTGCTGCTCGACAACGGTCGCAGCCAGGCGTTTGCTGACAGCGAACTGCGCCAAACCCTCAACTGCATTCGCTGCGGTGCCTGCATGAACCACTGCCCGGTGTACACCCGCATCGGCGGTCATGCCTACGGTGAGGTGTACCCCGGCCCGATTGGCGCAATCATCACCCCGCACATGGTCGGCCTGGGCAAAGTCCCGGATCACCCCAGCGCTTCGTCGTTGTGCGGCGCCTGTGGCGAAGTGTGCCCGGTAAAAATTCCGATCCCGGCGTTGTTGCGTCGCCTACGCGAAGAGAACGTAAAATCGCCCGATGCCGTACCACGCATCATGCGCGGCCAAGGCAGCAAGTACTCTCGCAAAGAGCGCCTCATGTGGAACCTGTGGGCCAAGCTCAACAGCTCGCCCACGCTCTACCGCGTGTTCGTCAAAGCTGCCACCCGCCTGCGCGGGCTAACGCCAAACAACGTAGGCCCGTGGACCCAAAACCACAGCGCCCCCACACCTGCCGCCCGCTCGCTGCATGACATGGCCCGCGAACACATGGCGAAAAAGTCGGGAGCCTCGCGATGAGCGCCAAGCAAAACATCCTCAACAAACTGCGTAAAAGCCTGACAGGCACCACACCCGTGCCTGACAACTTCGACGAAGCATTGGTGACAGAACCGTGGACCTACACCCCGGAGCAACGCATCCCGCAACTGCGCAAGTTGATGGAAGCCGTGCACACCGAAATCCACCTCACCACCGAGCACGACTGGCCCGCCCTGCTGGCGCAATTAGTCTGCGACCGCCAATTGCCGAGCCTGTTAATCGCCCCAACCACAGCGCACGGGCAGAAAGTGACGGCGCATTGGGCACAAAACCCTGCGCTGCCCCCACTCAAAGCCTACGACCGCCCCGTGGAAGAATGGAAAGCCGAGCTGTTCAATGACACCCCGGCCAGCTTCACCACCACCTTGGGCGCGATTGCTGCCACTGGCAGTTTGATCCTCTGGCCAACGCCAGAAGAACCGCGCCTGATGAGCCTGGTACCGCCGGTGCATTTTGCGTTGCTCAAAGCCAGCCAAATCCGCGACAACTTTTATTCAGTGCAACGTGAAATGAACTGGACCGCGGGCATGCCGACTAACGCATTGTTGGTGTCTGGCCCGTCAAAAACCGCTGACATCGAACAAGTACTGGCCTACGGCGCCCACGGCCCGAAAGACCTGGTGGTATTAATTCTGGAGGACGCATGAGCCTGCCTGCGACGTTTACCCGTGATGCCGAGCGGCTGATCCCCGACGACCGCCGCTTCACCGACCCGCTTTCCACCCTGGCTTTCGGCACCGACGCGAGCTTTTATCGGCTGATCCCGCAACTGGTGATCCGCGTCGAATCTGAAGACGAAGTGGTCGAACTGCTCAACCTTGCCCGTCGCGACCAGGTGCCCGTCACCTTCCGCGCCGCGGGCACCAGCCTGTCGGGCCAGGCCATCAGCGATTCGGTGCTGATCGTGCTCGGCGACAACTGGAACGGCAAAGTCATTCGCGAGCAAGGCGCGCAAATCCGCCTGCAACCGGGGGTCATCGGTGCGCAAGCCAACGCCTGGCTGGCACCGTTCGGGCGCAAGATCGGCCCCGACCCGGCCTCGATCAACGCTTGCAAAATCGGCGGCATCGTCGCCAACAACGCCAGCGGCATGTGCTGCGGCACTGCGCAAAACACCTACCACACCCTGGCCGGTATCCGCGTGGTACTGGCAGACGGCACCCGGGTAGACACCGAAGACGCGGCCAACATCGCCGCCTTTCGTCAAAGCCACGGCGCCCTGCTCGACCAATTGGCGACATTGGCCCGCGAGACCCGCGCCAATACTGAATTGGCTGCAAAAATCCGCCACAAATATCGTCTGAAAAACACCACGGGCCTGTCACTCAACGCCCTAGTCGACTTCGATGACCCGCTGGATATCCTCAGCCACTTGCTGGTCGGCAGCGAAGGCACCCTGGGCTTTATCAGCTCGGTGACCTACGACACGGTCATCGACCACCCCAACAAAGCCTCGGCGCTGATCGTCTTCCCCGACGTAGAGACCTGCTGCAACGCGGTCACCGTGCTGAAAAGCCAGCCCGTGTCAGCCGTCGAACTGCTCGACCGCCGCAGCCTGCGCTCGGTGCAAGACAAACCCGGCATGCCCGCGTTCGTTAAAGAACTGTCGGCCAATGCCTGCGCTCTGCTGATCGAGTCCCGCGCGGCCAGCCAAACCTTGCTGCACGAACAACTGGCGCAGATCATGGCGTCGCTGTCCGACTTTGCGGTCGAGAAACAAGTCGACTTCACCGAAAACCCCGGCGAAAACGCCAAACTCTGGGCGATTCGCAAAGACACCTTCCCGGCCGTCGGCGCGGTGCGCAAAACCGGCACCACGGTGATCATCGAAGACGTGACCTTCCCGGTCGAGCAACTGGCCATCGGCGTAAACCGCTTGATCGAACTGTTCGACAAACACCACTACGACGAAGCGATCCTGTTCGGCCACGCCCTGGAAGGCAACCTGCACTTTGTATTCACCCAGGGCTTTAACAACCCCGAAGAAGTCGCCCGCTACCAAGCGTTTATGGACGACGTGGCGCAGCTCATCGCCGTGGAGTTCGGCGGCTCGCTCAAGGCCGAACACGGCACCGGGCGCAACATGGCGCCGTTTGTTGAGCTGGAATGGGGCAGCGATGCCTACCAATTAATGTGGGCACTCAAGCGTTTGCTCGACCCGCAAGGCATCCTCAACCCCGACGTGGTGCTCAGCGAAGACCCGCACATCCACCTCAAACACCTCAAGCCGATGCCGGCCGCCGACGAGATTGTGGATAAGTGCATCGAGTGCGGTTTTTGTGAGCCGGTGTGTCCCTCTAAAGGCCTGACCCTTAGCCCACGGCAACGGATTGTGATCTGGCGAGACATTCAGGCCAGAAAGCGCGCCGGAGTCGACACCCGCGAGCTGGAAAACGCCTACGCCTACCAAGGCATCGACACCTGCGCCGCTACCGGTTTGTGCGCCCAGCGTTGCCCGGTGGGCATCAACACCGGCGAACTGGTGAAAAAACTGCGTGCGCGCAGCGCCAACCACCTCAAAGCCGCCGACCTGCTGGGTAACCACTTTGCAACCACGCTGCAAGGCGCGCGCTTCACTTTGCACGTGGCCAATGGCGCACGCATCCTGCTGGGTGCGCCGCGCCTGGGCAAAATCTCGGCAGCCCTGACCAAAGCCAGCAAAGGCCGCGTGCCGCTCTGGACCAACGCCATGCCGCAACCCGAGCGAGCAATACGCTTCAGCCCGCCGGTTAAAGATGCTCGCCCGCGGGTGGTGTATTTGGCGGCCTGCGTGTCCCGCGTCATGGGCCCGGCGGCGGGCGACAAAGAGCAAACCTCGTTGCTCGACAAAACCCGCAACCTGCTGGAAAAAGCCGGTTACCAAGTGGTCTTCCCCGAGAACATGGACAGCCTGTGCTGCGGCCAGCCGTTTGCCTCCAAGGGCTACAACGAACAGGCCGAACACAAACGCCAGGAACTCATCGGCGCCTTGCTGCACGCCAGCCGTGGCGGGGTCGACCCCATTTACTGCGACACCAGCCCGTGCACCCTGCGCCTGGTCCAGGACCTGGGCGAAACCCGCCTCGACCTCTACGACCCGGTGCGCTTCATCCGCACCCACCTTGTGGATAAGTTGAACTTCACCCCACAAACCGCCCCCATCGCCGTGCATGTCACCTGCAGCACCCAGCACCTGGGCGAAAGCCAGGCGCTGATCGACATCGCACGGCTGTGCAGCACTGAGGTGGTGATACAGGAAGGGATACATTGCTGCGGCTTTGCGGGCGATAAGGGCTTTACCACCCCCGAACTGAACGCCCACTCACTGCGCACCTTAAAAGACGCCGTGCAGCATTGCAGCGAAGGAATATCGACCAGCCGCACGTGTGAAATCGGCCTGAGCCAACATGGCGGCATCGACTACCACGGCCTTGTCTACCTGGTAGACCGCGTCAGCACCGCTCGTTGAGCGGTGAACAATGTGGGAGCGGGCTTGCTCGCGATACAAACGACGCGGTGGTTCTGAAGACCGCGCCGACACTATCGCGAGCAAGCCCGCTCCCACAGAAATGAGGTCAATAGGACGCGCCTGCTTGCACTCAGGCGCGTGCTGCTCTAGTGCGTCGTCAACCCATCCAGCGACTTATCCACATACGCTTTGGCCAACTCCACCAAATGCATGCTCGACAACACCAAACTGCGCGCATGCCCGCTCAAACCATTCCCCGCCTCACACGCCGAAGCACCCGCGCAGCGCAACAAGTCTGACGCTTGGGCCAAAGCCGCTTCTACATTGACGTTGTCGGGTATGGCATACGTGGCCTGATCCACGTGCCGTGGAGGCTTATGGTCGTGCAGGTAGTAATTGAGGGCGCGCTCGGTGGCCGCGCGGTCTAACGACAGTGCATCGCACTGAACAGCCTCTTGCGAGGGTAAGACAGGTGGATCGGGGACAATCTTTTTCATAGCGCTCTCCAAGTTTAGGGAGCTGCCTTAAATCGCGACTAACGATGGGGAGGCAGCCGTACGCAGGTTAGTCGACCGGCAAACTTGGAAACCGGCGCACTCGAAAGTGCCCTGCGCACGGCCACCATAAAACGCAGGCCCTAGAAAAGGGCCTCGTAGAGGTAGCGCCTTGCGCCAAGTTTACAAGCCGGGCGACTAAACCCGACCGCTGATGTGCAGCGATGGGCCGAGACTATGCCCCGAACTGGACAGGCGCAAGCGAACGAGAGTGTCTAGGAAGTTTCATAAGAAGGAAAGGGATCGGGCCTACGAACCGCCTGAAAACGCCCCCTTTTTGGGCACAAAAAAATTCATCAAATACTGGCCAAACACAGGCAGAACTCCAGAGCGTGGCTATAGTCAATTGGCTTGAGCCCTAACGATTGGGGCATATAACCGAGCCCGGAGCCACCGGGCCTAACTGTGCACAAGGAGCTTGACCCTATGAAACGTACCGCATTGGCTGGTCTGTTTGTATCCGCTGCAATGTTGGCCTCTCCGGTGTTTGCGGCAGATGACCTCTGCCAGATCAACCTGATAAAAATCGCCGATGCCCAAGCCACCCTCATTGCCACCAGCGAAAACACCAAAGGCGACATCGACGCCCTGGTCGAAAAAGCCAAAGGCGAACAAGCGGCGGGTAAAACAGAAGATTGCATCGCGACCACCACCCAAGCCCTGCAGAAACTGCAAAACCTCACCAAAGGCGGCGACGATAAGTAAACCCTTGAGGTTGGCCTTCTGCGCCGAATTGGCGTAGACTGCGCAGCTTGCTGGTTACGGCCAGCAAGCATCGGGGCCGTTTAGGATTCGACGCCGGTTGCGAAACTCTAGGTGCATGCCGAGTTGGTAACAGAACTCGTAAATCCACTGTTGCAACTACTTATAGTTGCCAATGACGAAACCTACGAGGGTCAAGCTCTCGCAGCGTAAGCTGCCTTAGCCATCCTCCTGGTACCTTCGGGTCCAGCAATCACTAGGGGATGCCTGTAAACCTGAAGTGATTGTCATATAGAACAGGATCGCCGTGCAGTACGTTGTGGACGAAGCGGCTAAAACTTACACAACTCGCCCAAAGCACCCTGCCCTTCGGGTCGCTGAGGGTTAACTTAATAGAAACGGCTAAGCATGTAGTACCGACAGCGGAGTACTGGCGGACGGGGGTTCAAATCCCCCCGGCTCCACCACTTCTTCTTCCCAGGAAGACCCAGAAAAGCCGTAAAGCCTAGAGAAATCAAAGCTTTACGGCTTTTTTCTTGCCCGCGCTTTCCCACCTAATCCCAGGGCATCCCACAGTTGACGGGGGCATATATGGGGGCATAAAACGCTCATCAGCTCGCTCGTAGAGGATGTGCCCCCAATGCCCCTGAAAGACACCAACTGCCGCAACGCTAAGCCCCAGGAGAAATCGTACCGCCTGTACGACGAACAAGGTTTGTACTTAGAGGTGCAGCCCAACGGAGGCCGTTACTGGCGCGTAAAGTACCGCTTTCTGGGAAAGGAAAAGCGCCTAGCGCTTGGTGTTTATCCTGAGGTCAGCCTGCAGGAGGCCCGGCGCAAGCGTGATGACGCTCGCGTTCAGCTTGCCGGTGGTCAAGACCCTTCGCTGCAAAGACGCATGGCCAAGGTGGTCAGCCAGCTCGATCACCAACACACCTTTGAATCGGTCGCAAAGCAATGGCTCACTATTCGCGAGTCAACCTGGAATCCGGAGTACACCCGCACGGTACGGCAGCGCCTTGAGCTCAATGCCTACCCCTGGTTGGGAAAACTCCCGATCAGCAGCATCAGCACACCCATGCTGGTCGAAAACCTGCAGCGCATCATCAAGCGCGGCGCTCGCGAGACGGCGCGTCGTGTTGCCCAGATCTACAAACAGATTTTCGAGTTCGCCGAAGCTGCCGGTATCACCCCGCCCAACCAGATTGGCAATCTCTCACGTACGCTCCCAGCCAAGCGGGTGAAACACTTTGCTGCCGTGACCGATCCTGAAAAACTCGGGGCACTGCTCAAAGCACTGGATAGCTACACGGGGACAATGCCTGTTTGTTGTGCACTCAAACTGGCCCCATTGCTGTTCTGCCGGCCCGGTGACCTGCGCCACATGGAGTGGTCGGAGGTCAATCTGGATGCGGGCGAGTGGTTGATTCCCGGCCACAAGATGAAAGGGCTCACTGCCACCAAACAGGATCGTCCGGATCATTTGGTTCCCCTAAGCCAGCAAGCAATCGCTGTTCTGCGCGAGCTGAAACCACTCACCGGCAGACATCGGTATGCCTTCCCCTCGGCACGGGGAGGTGACCGGCCGATGTCCAACAATGCCGTACTCAGCGCGTTACGCCGCATGGACATCAGCGGCGACGAAATGACTGGGCACGGCTTTCGTGCGACAGCGAGAACCATAGGCGCTGAGGTGCTGGGGTTTCGCCCCGATCTTCTGGAGCATCAGCTTGCTCACACGGTAAAAAATCCGCTGGGACGTGCGTACGATCGAACCACCTTTTTGCCGGAGCGGCGTGAAATGATGCAGATCTGGGCCGACTTTTTGGACTCGATAAAACGCTGAATGCAAGCGCCCCCATCAGCCAGCAAGCCTTCAAGCTAATACAAGCACTATCTTATCGCTCCAGTACTGGCTGAATTGCTAAACTGCGCCGATTTGGCGCCTGTAGTGCGCCAGGCGCAGTCCAAAAGGAATTCCTACCGATGTCAGCCTTATCAGCTTTGCTGAATACCTACCGCAGCGCTTCTGTCACCGAACGCGAAAAAGGTACTTATTTCGAAGAGCTGATTTGCACTTACCTCCGCAACGAAGCCACCTACCGCGACCTGTACGACAAGGTATGGGCATATGCGGAGTGGGCGAAGGAGCAGGGCCTTAGCGGTAAGGACGCGGGCATCGACCTGGTGGCGCGCACCCAAGGTACCGGCGAGTACCACGCCATCCAGTGTAAGCTGTATGCCGTGGATTACCGCGTTCAGAAGAAGGACATCGACAGCTTCTTCACTGCCTCGGGCAAGGCGCCGTTCTCGCACCGCATCATCGTAGCCACTACCAACAACTGGAGCGAGCACGCCGAGGACGCGTTGCAGGGCCAGCAGCCCCCGGTCAGTAAG
The DNA here is from genome assembly GCF_009600165.1 of Pseudomonas sp. FSL R10-0399. NCBI lineage: Bacteria > Pseudomonadati > Pseudomonadota > Gammaproteobacteria > Pseudomonadales > Pseudomonadaceae > Pseudomonas > Pseudomonas sp. FSL R10-0399. The sequence goes on along the minus strand of NZ_WIWK01000011.1, from coordinate 5,318 downwards.
ATCGACCTGCAAGCCCTGGAAGACAGCCAGATCGACTGGGCCAAGTACCAGCCCAATCAAGCCGTCGCGCTCAAGGCCAAGAAGCAGCTGCGCGAGCACCAGCAAACCGCGCTGAATGCCGTGGCCGCTGGCCTCAAGGACGCCGAGCGCGGCAAGCTGATCATGGCCTGCGGCACCGGCAAGACCTTCACCAGCCTGAAAATTGCCGAGCAGCAGGCCGGCAAGGGCAAGCGTGTATTGTTCCTGGTGCCCAACCTGTCACTGCTATCGCAAACCCTCACCGAGTGGACGCAGGAAAGCGCAACCCCGCTCCACAGCTTTGCCGTCTGCTCCGACAGCGATGTAGGCAAGAAGCGCAAATCAGAGGATGACGCGGTTCAAGTGTTCACCCACGAGCTGCGCTACCCGGCCACCACCAAGGCGGATCGCCTCGCAGCGGAAATGCTCAAGCGCCACGATGCCGAACACATGAGCGTGGTGTTCTCCACCTATCACTCCATCGACGTAATCAGCCGCGCCCAGGCTGATCATGGCCTGGCCGCTTTCGATCTGGTGATCTGCGACGAAGCGCACCGCACCACGGGTGCCACCTTTGGCGACGATGACGAAAGCAACTTTGTGCGCGTTCATGATGCCGACTACATCCGCGCCACCAAACGTCTGTACATGACCGCTACGCCGCGCATCTATGGTGACAACGCTAAGCTCAAGGCCGAGTCTGGCGAAGTCACCCTGTGCTCGATGGATGACGAAGCGCTCTACGGCAAAGAGCTGTTCGTCATCAACTTCTCCGAGGCCGTTCAGCGCGGCCTGCTCACCGATTACAAGGTGCTAGTACTCACCGTCGAGGAGAGCACCATCAGCCGCCGCCTTCAGGAGATGCTGAAGGACGAGAACAACCAACTCAAGGTAGACGACGCCGCCAAGATAGTCGGTTGCTGGAAGGCGCTGGCCAAGCAGGGACTGGCCGAAAACCTGGTGGGTGATGATCAGCCCATGAAGCGTGCTGTAGCTTTCTGCCAGGTCATCTCGCCCAACTACAAGGGCACCAAGCACAAGGTCAGCTCTGTCAACATCGCCAGCATGTTCCAATCGGTGGTGGAGGCTTATCAGGAGTCAGAAAACATCGATGAAGCCTCACGCATCATATGCGAAGCCGCACACGTCGATGGTGGCATGAATGCCAGCGCCAAGGAAGCCAAGCTCAACTGGCTCAAGGGAGAGCCGCCAGCGAATACCTGCCGCATCCTCAGCAATGTGCGCTGCCTGTCCGAGGGTGTGGACGTGCCCGCGCTGGACGCCGTGCTCTTCCTCACCCCGCGTAATTCCCAAGTCGACGTGGTGCAATCCGTTGGCAGGGTAATGCGCAACGCACCGGGAAAGAAGCGTGGCTATGTGGTGCTGCCGGTGGTCATTCCTGCCGGTATGGAGCCCCACGAAGCGCTCAACGACAACCAGACCTATAAGGTGGTCTGGCAGGTGCTTCAGGCACTGCGCTCGCACGACGACAGCTTCGACGCCATGGTCAACAAGCTCGACCTGATCGGCTCTGACCCGCGCAAGATGGAAGTCATTGCTATCACCGACAAGGCCGATAAAAAGGTAAGGAAAACTAGCGGCACCAGCAACGGCCAGGCAGGCAAAGGCCAGTACGGCATTGGTGAGAAACGCGCTAAGTACGATGTCGAAGGCCAGATGACCCAGCAGGCCGAGCTGGCCTATGAGGTCGGGGAAATCGAGAAGGCCATCTACGCCAAGATCGTCGATAAGTGTGGCAACCGCCACCACTGGGAAGACTGGGCCAACGACATCGCCAAGATCGCCCGTACCCACATCGACCGCATCCAGGGTATTTTGGAGAATCCTGAATACACCCAGGAGAGAGCTACTTTCGCGGCCTTCGCCGCTGAGCTACGCGATGATCTCAACGACAGCATCAGCGATGGCGAGATCGTCGAAATGCTTGCCCAGCATCTGGTAACCAAGCCAGTATTCGATGCACTGTTCGATGAATACAGCTTCGCCAGCCACAACCCCATGTCCAAGGCCATGCAAAGCGTGCTGGACGCGCTTCATGAGCACCACCTGGCCAAGGAAGCCGACACCCTAGAGAAGTTCTACGCCAGCGTGCGTCAGCGTGCTGCCGGCATCAACAACACCCAGGGCAAGCAGAAGATCATCGTCGAGCTGTACGACAAATTCTTCCGCAACGCCTTCCCCAAGATGACCGAGCGCTTGGGTATCGTTTACACCCCGGTCGAAGTGGTGGACTTCATCCTCCACAGCGTCAACCACCTGCTGCTACAGGAGTTCGGCCAAACCCTAGGCAGTAAGGGCGTTCACATCATCGATCCGTTCACCGGCACCGGCACCTTTATCACACGCCTAATCCAGTCGGGCCTGATCAAGCCGGAAGAGCTACCGCACAAGTACAGACACGAGATCCATGCCAACGAGCTGGTGCTACTGGCTTACTACATCGCCGCCATCAATATCGAAGCGGCTTACCATGGTGAAGTGATCGACGAATACGCCCCGTTTGAAGGCATCTGCCTGACCGATACCTTCCAAATGTATGAGAAGGACGACCTGGTAGACGCACTGCTGGAGGACAACAGCGCCCGGCGTAAGCGGCAGAAGGATTTGGATATACGGGTGATTGTGGGCAATCCGCCTTATTCAGTCGGCCAAGGTGACGCCAACGCTAACAACGCTAACGTCCCTTATCCAAGTCTGGATGAGCGCACCCTTTCCCAACCAAGGTAGAGCACCTGCTGATTGCCAGCCCGGCACTCTCATGTTAAATAGTGTCCGTCCCAAGCGTTCCCTATCGATCCGCAACGGGCCGCCACGTCGCCCCGGTAACGACGTTAAAAGCTTTCGCCTCGTTCGCATCAGCTGAACGGGCCGCATCAGCTGCCATTGGCTGATTTGCGTACCTGGTCAGAACACTCGCAGTGCGTTCTGCCCCTAGAAGCCTTAGTGCCCTAGAACTTCTGTAGCCCACAACGACCTCCGACGCTACCGACCATGAATCTCGGAAACGCGCATATACCTATGCGTGTGGCAAAGGCCCCTGCTCGCTATATAGCCAGCCGATACCCGTCTTTTTACCCTTTTTAGCAGTAGTGCCGGAGGACGCTGCCCCACGCTTCAGAACCTCGGACTCAAAACCTATGGCAAAGCACGTTAGCAACTTTGACGACGTCGGCGACGATGACAAGATTCTTCGTTTGCGCGATGTCGAAGCAATCGTCGGCCTAAAACGTTCAACGATCTATCGGAAAATATCGGAAGGCCTTTTCCCGCGACAGCGCCTTTTGTGCGGCTCCAGCGTCGGTTGGCGTAACAGCGAAGTCCAGGCTTGGATTCGGCAAAGGGAGGCGCTGTAATGCAGCGCCGAACACCTCAACAACCGGGCTGGACGATAGAACTCACAGCAGCGGTCGATATTCCAGCGGAAAAAATCCAGTGGATTTGGCCAGGCTGGCTGCCAAAGGCAAAGTTATCCATTCTTGCCGGCGCAGGTGGATGCGGCAAAACCACGCTGGCAATCTCGCTGGCCGCCACGCTCAGCAGAGGTGGTGACTGGCCAGACGGCAGCAAATGTGAGGCAGCAGGCAACATCGTAATCTGGAGCGGCGAGGATGGTATCGCTGATACGATCATTCCCCGCCTTACGGCTGCAGATGCAGACCTAACCCGCGTGCACGTTATCGAGGGGCTCAGAGATCAACGTGGGAACAGACGACAGTTTGATCCTGCAGCCAACTTTTCCCTTTTGGATGAAGCAGCCGCAAGGATTGACGGCGTTTCATTGCTGATTTTCGACCCACTGATCAATCTCATTCGTGGGGATATGCACCGGGCAAACGAAGTTCGGCAGGGGCTACAAATGGTAGTGGGTTTCGCAGAGCAGCATTGTTGCGCTGTCCTCGGTATATCTCACCTGAGCAAAGGTACATCCCAGTCATCCGTAGCTGATCGCGTAATCGGCAGCCAGGCATTCTCAGCGCTTGCTCGCACGGTACTGGTGGCTGGGAAAGCTCAAAATTCCGAAGCGCGAGTGCTTGTCCGACCGAAATCCAACGTCTCCATTAATAGTGGGGGGATAGAGTACTTCGTTGAGCCCTTAGTGATAAACGAGCAGTTGGAAACAACCTGCATCCGGTGGGGAGAGGCCGTCGAAGGTAGTGCTGAAACTATTTTGGCGGATATCGAGCGAGCGCACGGCGAAAGACCAGCATCAGCTACTCAAGAGGCGTGCAGCTTTCTCGAGGAGACGTTGCAAGCTGGGCCTGTTGCAATCAATGCGTTGATGGTTTTAGCTGAAGAACGTTGCATTTCTTCGGCGTCACTTCGCAGAGCCCAGAAACAGCTAGGTATACGTTCATACAAAACAGGTATGCAGGGCGGATGGGCATGGGAGCTTCCCACCGCTTCCTGAAGGCGCTCAACGACGTCGAAGGTGCTCAATATTTGTTTTGAGCACCTTCGTTTTTATTGAACGCCTTCGACTCGCGAGAGAGTCTGTATGCCTGATTCCGCAGATAAAATCCCGGCACGCCAGTCGCACAGGTCGACCACGACTACTTCCCAATGAAATAGAGATTGCCGTTCTTGTTGTAAATCGCGGCAGGTCGAAAGTCCTTAGGCCAATTCCTTCCAGGATAGTATGCATACATCCATTCGGGCAGGTGACGAGCAATACCCTCCAGCGCATCCATGCCGTCCTTATCAGCTCTGCTAGCGTCAGCAAATAGCTCGCCTGAGGGATCGGTCAGGAAAATCGGGCCGTAGGCTTTCTCGGCCGAAATGAACGCTGGCGCAGCGCTCGTCGGAGCGTCGAACGGCGCGGGGTTCCCAGCAGCCAAATCTGCAAGCCTGTCGTACTTCTTGCCTGATCCGTCAGCGTACTTAGCCGGCTCATGACGCAACTTTGAGATTTTTCCACCGAAGTATTTCTCTCTCGCATCAAGCCAGGCCGACCTGACCAACGCAGATGCCTCCTTTGGGTTAGACGCGAGTTCCTCAGGCACCCATGCAGCAACCTGGTAATGATAGACAGGGCCAGCGCGGCCACCACCCAGCAAGAACAACCCGACGCCAAGAGAGGCTGCTCCTGCGCTGCTAAACCCAGTTGGAGGTGACAGGTATCCCAAACCTGCCGTCGCTAGACCTCCAGAACCTTCCGAAGACCGCGGCGCGCTCAGGTTATCTGCTTCATTCCCAACCATTTCATGATCTTGCCCAGTCCCAGTGGACACCCCGTTAAGCGATAAACTGCAACGAGGTGAATCATGGCAAGACAAGCAACC
>NZ_WIWK01000119.1:0-17720 GCF_009600165.1 Pseudomonas sp. FSL R10-0399 | reverse complement strand
CCCCTGCCAGCGGGGCCGAAACGCACGGCGACACCAGCAGGCTGGAGACCACGCCCAGCACCGCTGCGCCCCACAGCGAACCGCCCTGGGTGCGATTGGCAACGCGGTCCAGGCGGTTGCTGATGGCCTGCGGTAACTTGAGTTCGAATACCCCAAACATCGCCAGGGCAAAAACCCCGAAGAACAGCGCAAAGGGCACCAGCACCCACACCGATTGCAGGCGGGCCTGCAAATTCAGTTGTGCGCCGAACATCCCCATCAAAGCGCCCAACAGCGCAAAACAGGCCGCCATCGGCAGCACATAAGCCAGCGACAGACTAAAGCCACGCAGCCCGCCAACCTGGCCGCGCAACACCACGCCCGACAGAATCGGCAGCATGGGCAGCACGCAAGGGGTAAAGGTCAGGCCTAGCCCAGCGAGGAAAAACAGCGCCAGATCGCGCCAGTTCCAGGACGTTGCGGGCGCATTCGTGCTTTCAGTGGCCGTTGGCCCCGGTGTGCCAGCGATGCTCAGGCGTTCGGTTTCAGGCGGGTAGCACAACCCCTTGTCGGCGCAGCCCTGGTAGCTGACCACCAGCGTGAAGGGGCGTTGATCGTTGGTCGGGCGCGGGATATCGACATCGAGAATGCCGTGATAGACCTCCACGTCGCCAAAGTACTCATCGTGTTTTTGCTCGCCTGCGGGCAATTGCGCTGTGCCCAGCGCGATGTCAGCCGGTTCGGTCTTGAAGGCAAAGCGATGGCGGTAGAGGTAATACCCTTCGGTCGGCACAAAACGCAGTTTGATCGTCTCGGGGGTGCTGTCGATCAAGTTCAGCTTGAAGGCTTCGCGCACCGGCAAAAAATCGGCACTGTTATTGATCGCCCCCAGAGTGGCGCTGGGACGCGAGTCCAGCAGTCCCGTGGCCATGACCGGCAGGGTAAACAGCAGGCAGAGAACAAAGAGCAGGCGGCGCATAAGAATCTCGCTGATAAAACGTGCGGGCATGATAACGGAGTGAGCTGGCGAATCGTGAAGGTGGGGGCTTTTTGATCATCAAGATCAAAAGATCGCGAGGCAAGCTCGCTCCTACAGGGGGCGGGGGTTGGGTTTGGCCGGGAGGTCTTTGATGATGAATTTCATGTCAACGTCATTGCGTTTATAGACCCATGAAAGACGTCGATCAGTGCCTTTTTCACAGGCTTTATCCATGACGCCAACCAAAATGATGGTAATGCTGATGCCTTCTTCCATGGGTAGTTCGCATTTCACTTGTTCATACTTCAACGCCCCCAACGGCTGATAGGTGAAGTCGCCGGTACTTTTAAAAACATGTTTTTTTAAATCGCCGAGCGCCACGTTAGAAGTCGCCGGCAGTGAAATAAAACGCAGTACAGCGCTTAAGGCTTCAGCCTCAGGCAGTTCATACGAGGTGGCCGCAAGCGGCAGAATCAGGCACGGCCGCATGTTCTGGCGGTCCGGCGCGCAGGGGTAACCGGCAGGGTAGTCAATAATGACGGCTATATAGCGCGACTGGTTTTCAATGTGCAGCGTTGCGCTTTCACTGAGCGGCAAATACAGAGCAAACACTAGAAGAATGGTTTGTCTCATGGCGCACCTGTTGATGTCGTACAGGAAACAGCCTGTTTAAGCGCTGCCTAATACAACATCAATTTAATATCACTCCTGACAGCAATAGATACTGTCAGAAGTAACAGGTACACCGGCTTTAGGGTTGATTCATACCCGAAAGGCTTGCACCGCGGTATTAAGTTCGCTCCCAAGTTGCAACAGTTGCTGGCTTTGATTGCGGGCAATACCGATGCGTTGCAAGTTGTCGTCGCCTAATAAATGGATGCGCTCACTGTGATCGCGGATCTCACTCACAGCGCCGCTTTGTTGCGCAGTGACGTCGGCGATACGCACCGCCGTGTCGGAGATGGTGGTAATGGCGCCGACAATTTCATCCAGTGCGCCATCGGCGTCCTGGGCCTGTTGTGCGGTGGCTTTGGCATGCTCCACCTGCGCGCGCATGCCTTCAACCGATTGGCGCGCCGCCAGTTGCAGCCCGGCAATCAGGTTCTGGATTTCGTTGGTCGCGCCTGCGGTGCGCTGCGCCAGGGAGCGGACTTCTTCGGCAACTACAGCAAAGCCACGGCCCATCTCGCCCGCGCGGGCGGCTTCAATGGCGGCGTTGAGTGCCAGCAGGTTGGTCTGGTCAGCGATAGAGCGAATCACCGTGAGGACGCCGCCAATGGTCGCTGACTCTTCGGCCAGGCGCTCGACCGTCTGCGCATTGCCTTGCACTTCGCCTACCAGTGCGTGAAGGCCGGTGAGGCTTTGCCCGATCACTAATTGCCCTTGCGCTACGGCGGCACCGGCATTGCGGCTGGCGTTTGCGGCCTGGCTGGCATCGCCGGCCACTTGGGAAATGGTCGCCTCCAGTTCACCCAGGGCGTCGCGAATTTGCGCGGTGTCACCGGCCTGACGCTCGGCGCCGCCGTGCAAATCGGTGCTCAGTTGCGCCAGGGTCTGGCTGCTGCCCGCGACCTGCTCGGCGTTCAGGCGAATGGTGCCCACCAGGTTCACCAGATAAGCCCGCAGGCGATTCAGTGAAGCCTCGATGTCATGCAGTTCGCGGTTGGTTTTGCCCAGTTTAATGTCGCGGCTGAAGTCGCCTTCGGCCCACGTCGAGAGCATTGGCGCCAGATAGGTCAGCACCCGCGCCAGCTTGCGTTGCAGGGTGTCGATCAACAGCGCAATCAGCAGGATCAGGCCAATCATCAGGCCTTGCATCAGCCGCACTTCGTCTTGAATCTGCCCGTGCTGGGCGCGGACCACCGGCTCCAGCTCGGCAATGGCGTGTTGCACCGCGTCCAGTTTGCGGTGCGTGGTGGAACTCAACTGGGTGCGTTGTTCGATCTGCGTCTGGGTGCGTTTAAGCTCGGCCGGGTAGCGGCTCAGCAGGTTGTTCAGTTCCCGCTTGAGGTTGACCCCGGCATCTTCGATCTGGGTGCTCTGATTGGCTTCGAGGCCCATCATTGCGGCGAAGTCGTCATTGCCCGAAGTGCTTTTGCTGCTGACGCCGAGCAGGGGCAGGGCGTCGATTTGCTGCGCCTGGGCCTGGATGCTGGCCAGTTCGCGCTCTACGTCACCGGCCAATTCACTGCGTCCGCTGCTGACCAGTTTGTCGCGGTTCAACGACAGCTTGGCCAGGTGCAGCGAGGCGGTCATTAGCGGCGGTAAATAGTGCGGCGCTTCTGGGGTATTGGCTTCGCTGGCGTATTGGCTGAGTTGTTCGAGGTTGGCGGCCAGTTCGCGCTCGGCTTGCAGCAACAAGGCTTGTGGGTCGCCGGCCAGTTTGCCCGCTGCCAGCAGTTCGGTATTACTGAAGCTATTGAGGTTCTCAAGGCTGGGGCGCACGGTCTCGGCCAGCGCCGGTGGCAGCGGGGCAAGCTGACTTTGGAGTGTCTCCAGGGCGCTGTTGGCTTCGCTCAAACGCACCGCATCGCCACTGGCCAAGTAGTCTTCAATGTTGCGGGCGACCTGGTTTTGAAAGTGCTGCGACAGGCTCAAGTAGCGCTCCATCAACAGATACGGGCGCTCCAGCGCCTGTTGCGACCACCATAAAGTAGCGCCCAGCGCGAGGCACACGGCGACCAGCAACAGGGTGTTGAGGTTGGTTAGCAGCTTCAGACGCATAAGAGATTCTGCCTACTACGCAGTGAGAAGCGGCTGAAGTTATTGCATTTAAGTTACAGCGATATGACGAGCCGGCCTGGCTCGGCACAAATAGTGGCGATTAGCCTTTATCGAGTGAAACGTTGCACCTGATTGCGGCCATTGTTCTTTGCGAAGTACAGCGCTTCATCAGCCTGTGACGCCATTTTCAGGCTGTCGGACTCGCCGTGCAGTTGCACCACGCCTGCACTGAATGAGCACCACAGATCGTTGGGCTGGGCCGGGTAGTGGATTTCGCTGAAACGCTGGCGAATCATGTTGAGCACGTTGTAGGCAGACTCTTGATCGGTGTCGGGCATGACAATCGCAAACTCTTCACCGCCATAGCGGCCAATAAAGTCGGTCTTGCGCAGGCGCTGCTTGAGGTACAGCGCGAGGCTCTTGATCACGCGGTCGCCCATGGGGTGGCCGTAGCAGTCGTTGACCCGTTTGAAGTGGTCAAGGTCGAGCATCGCAAAGCTCAAAGGGCGATTTTCACGGCGGGCGCGGAAGGTGCAGTCTTCGAGCAGTTGCAGGATGTGCGTGTGGTTAAACAGCCCGGTCAGGCTGTCGCGGACCATGCGCGCTTTTAAATGCCGGGCCCGGGCGGCGCGATTGCGCACGGTGGTGATGAGGTGACGGGGCTGGATGGGCTTGGTCAAAAAATCATCACCGCCCTCGCTCATGGCGTCGAGCTGTTTGTCCATGTCGTCTTCGGCCGACAGGTAAATGATCGGCACGCTGACGTAGCGATCATTGTGGCGAATGACTTTGGCCAGCTCGGTGCCGGTGCAGGTCGGCATGTACATGTCGAGGATGATCAGGTCGGGCTGAAAGTCCGCCAACTCGGCCATGGTTTGAATCGGCTCGGTCAGCGTGCGGGTGATGATCCCGGCGCTGTTGAGCAGGCGTTCGGTGTGCAACGCCTGCGCCCGCGAGTCGTCGATGATCAGCACTTTATACGGTTCGTACTGTGCCACGCAGGTCAGCACCTCGATCTTCTCCATCAGGCTGGAGACTTCGAGGGTGCCGGTCAAAAACGCTTGCCCACCGGCGCGCACGGCGGCAAGGCGGGTGGGAGTGTCGGTTTCATGCTGACTGAAAAACAACAGCGGCAGCTTTTGTTCAAGCCCGACCTGGACCTCTTCGGCCAACGCCAGGCCCTGGTTGGGGCCAGCGAAATCGACCTCTATTACGATGGCCGCCGGGTGGCGCTCGATCATGGCCTGACGAAAGGCGCCAGGGCTGTCAAAGGCCACGGCACTGAGTTCAAAAAACTCCAGTTGCGTGCTAAGGCGCTGAGCGCGTTCATGGTCTTGCAGAAGGATGTAGATCGGTTTGCGCAGCGGCGGCAGGGCGGTGTGCCCGAGTTGATCGCCGTGGCGCAGGCCGGTGCGTGACAGGCGTTGCATCAGCCGGTTGAGTTCGGTGATCAACGGGCTGCTCAGTCGGCCGCGATTGTCGGCCACCTGTTGCAGCACCGCGTCGGTGGCCTGTGACAGTTCGCTGTGCTCGGGTTGGTCGAAACGCTCGGCAAAGCGCAGCAGGCGCAGATTGGCTTCGCTGAATTCAGCGAGGCCTGCGGGTGACCATTCCTGAGTCTGCATGCGCTGCCAAATTTCAAGAATCTGACGGGCCTGGTGCGTAACGCGCTGGGCGAAGTGGTGCTTCAGGCGTTCGTGGCTGAGGTCTTCGTGCTCGGTCATATCCTGGCTGCTGGGTAAGGGGCATGCTGGGGTCGAGTGATGGCTCTATGCTAGCACCTAGTGTTGGCTTGATCCGGTCTTACCTTGAAATTAACTCGCCCACACCGATATTAGCCATTGGCCGCCCTTGCGTAGGCGTGGCTGCACGCATGTTTTATAGTGCCGGGCCGATCTGGCCTTGCGGTTTCGGCACTTAGCCTAGCCGTGATTAAAAATCGTGCAACAAGGCACGATGAGGTAGGGTTGTGGTCGAACTGTTGAATCAAGCATCTGAAAGGACATAGCCATGCTGGACTGGAAAAAACGAGAGGGCGACAGCGCCCGCGAGTCGGTCAAGGATACCCAAGCAAAGCCGCGTGGCTATTTCAAAAGCATTCTGCTGAGCCGCTCGATTGCCATGCTGGTCGGCATTTATGTGGTGGTGTGCCTGGGCCTTGGCTGGTACTGGAGCCGCGAACCAGACCTGTTCCCGGTGCAGCAAAATGCACAGCTGGCGGCTGAAAAAAGCGGCCAGAAAATGGTTCCGGGCTTCACCACCGTAGAAACCCTGAAAACCGTAGCCGGGACCTTGCTCAATAAACCCGGCGGCTACTTGTCCAACGACCGCTTCCCGCCGGGTGTCTTGCTGGACAACATTCCGAGCTGGGAATACGGCGTGCTGGTGCAGGTGCGTGACCTGACCCGTGCCCTGCGTAAAGACTTCGCCCGTTCGCAATCGCAGTCGGCCGAAGACGCGGATCTGGCCAAGGCCGAGCCTCGTTTCAACTTTGACAACAAGAGCTGGATGCTGCCGTCCAGTGAGTCGGAGTACCAGGAAGGCATCAACTCCCTGAGCCGTTATCAAGCGCGCTTGTCTGACCCTGATCAGAAAAACGCCTTGTTCTACGCCCGTGCTGACAACCTCAACAACTGGTTGGGTGATGTGGGGACGCGTCTGGGTTCGCTGTCGCAGCGCCTGTCGGCCAGTGTTGGTCGGGTCAAACTGAACACCACGCTGAAAACCGAAAGCCTGCTGCCGGGCCAGGTGCCTGTGGTGGACGAAGAAATCGTTGAAACCCCATGGATGCAAATCGACAACGTGTTCTACGAAGCCCGTGGTCAGGCCTGGGCCTTGTCCCACCTGCTGCGCGCGATCGAAGTCGATTTTGCTGATGTACTGGCTAAAAAGAACGCCACGGTCAGCGTGCGCCAGATCATTCGTGAGCTGGAGGCCGCCCAAGAGCCGGTCTGGAGCCCGATGATCCTCAATGGCAGCGGCTTCGGCATTCTGGCTAACCACTCGCTGGTCATGGCCAACTACATCTCGCGGGCGAATGCGGCGGTCATGGACCTTCGTCAATTGCTGTCGCAGGGCTAAGGGATGGCAATCTCTACTTTAGAGGCCGCGCACCGTGCGGCCTCTGATGTCGAACAGGTGGTCTGGGTGGACCGCGACGACCGCGTGCTGGGCGCTTTGCCGCGGCATGAATTGCGCGAGCGCAGCCTGATCGGGCGTGGCACGTTCATCCTGCTGTTCAATTCGGCCGGCGACCTGTGTGTGCATCAACGTACCCTCAGCAAGGCGCTGTATCCGGGGTTTTGGGATGTGGCGGCGGGCGGTATGGTCGGGGCGAATGAAACCTACGAAGAATCGGCCGCCCGTGAACTGGCAGAAGAGCTGGGCGTGAGCGGTATCGAGCTGACGGCCCACGAACGCTTCTACTTTGAGGCACCGCAAAACCACCTGTGGTGCGGGGTGTTTTCCGGGGTTTGGGACGGCCCTTTGCAGGTGCAGCCCGAAGAAGTCCAGCAAGCGCTGTTCATGCCGGTGGCCGAGGCTTTGCGCCTCAGTGAACAGCAGCCCTTTTGCCCGGATTCGCTGGATGCGCTAAGGCGTTATCTGGCGCAGACGTCTTCTTTGTAGTCGCTGCCGAAGGCTGCGATTGGCTGCGCAGCGGCCCGCTTCTCATGATCGCGCGATAAGGTGCTTCGGCTCTTATCGCAGCCTTCGGCAGCGACTACAGGGGGAGTGTCAATTTTTACGCCAATTGGCTATTGGGCCTCGGCGATTTTGTCGTTACACTGCGCGACCTTTTCAGGCTCAGGTGCTTTTGCGCTTGAGTTGCGCTGCCCCTGCCAGAGTGGGGCTTCGCGGTCGGTACACCTTGGCGCAAGCGCGTCATGCACCGACCAATTTTTTGTCCTCCATATGAGGATTGCCGGTGGCCAAAAAAGCCGCATCCTTCGCCGCCTTGGGTGGCCTGGTATTTTCCACCGACGCAGGTCGTCACTGTCCAGACTGTCGTCAGCCAGTAGACGCCTGTACCTGCAAACAAACCCTGATCCCTGCCGGTGATGGCATTGCCCGCGTGCGCCGCGAAAGCAAAGGCCGCGGCGGCAAGACGGTGACGACCATCACGGGCGTACCGTTAGCCGAAGACGCACTCAAGGAACTGGCCACCACGTTGAAAAAACGCTGTGGCACAGGCGGTGCGTTGAAAGACGGCATCATCGAGATCCAGGGCGACCACGTTGAGCTGTTGCTGGCCGAACTGGTCAAGCACGGTTTCAAAGCCAAGAAGTCCGGCGGCTAGCAGCCTCTGTCAAAACCACCGCGTCGTTGTCTTGCTGCCTGAATAAGGCCCGGCAAGGGCGGCTGCCATGGTTTTCACAGAGCCTGTTATTGCGGGTTTCTAAACTCGGCGCTGTTGTCAGGGTCTACCCTGAGCAGACTAATCGTCATTTTTACTCATTAGACTGCGCCGACCTGGTCACAGGTTTGGCTACTTGACTTATATATAGGGGACTTCGATGTCCGTACGACGCACACGCAAAGACGATGGCAGCCAATGGACAGTTGCGGACAGCCGCAGTGTTTACGGGATTCGCCATTGGGGGGCCGGATATTTCGCGATCAATGAAGCCGGTCGCGTAGAAGTCCGTCCGAACGGCCCGAACAGCTCGCCCATCGATCTGTACGAGCAAGTCGACGAACTGCGCCAAAGTGGCTTGTCCTTGCCATTGCTGGTGCGTTTTCCAGATATTTTGCAGGACCGTGTACGCCAGTTGACCGGTGCTTTTGATGCCAACATCGAGCGCCTGGAATACCAGAGCCAGTACACCGCGTTGTACCCGATCAAGGTGAACCAGCAAGAAGCTGTGATCGAGAACATCATCGCCACCCAAAACGTTTCGATTGGCCTTGAAGCCGGCTCCAAGCCAGAGCTGCTGGCCGTGCTGGCGCTGGCCCCGAAAGGCGGCACCATCGTCTGCAACGGTTACAAAGACCGTGAGTTCATTCGCCTGGCTTTGATGGGCCAGAAGCTCGGCCACAACGTGTTCATCGTGATCGAGAAAGAGTCCGAAGTGGACCTGGTGATCGAAGAGGCGGCTTCGCTCAAGGTCAAGCCACAGGTTGGCTTGCGCGTACGCCTGTCGTCGCTGGCGTCGAGCAAATGGGCTGACACCGGTGGTGAAAAATCCAAATTCGGTTTGTCGGCTGCGCAGTTGCTGTCGGTGGTTGAGCGGTTCCGTGGCGCCGGTCTGGACCAAGGCATTCGCCTGCTGCACTTCCACATGGGTTCGCAGATCGCCAACCTGGCCGACTACCAGCACGGCTTCAAAGAAGCGATCCGTTACTACGGTGAACTGCGCAACCTCGGCCTGCCGGTTGACCACATCGACGTGGGCGGCGGTCTGGGCGTTGACTACGACGGCACGCACTCGCGTAACGCCAGCTCGATCAACTACGACATGGACGACTACGCCGGTGTTGTGGTCGGCATGCTCAAAGAGTTCTGCGACGCACAAGGCCTGCCGCACCCGCACATCTTCTCTGAAAGCGGCCGTTCGCTGACGGCGCACCACGCCATGCTGGTGGTGCAAGTGACCGACGTCGAGAAGCACAACGACGACGTGCCAGAGATCGAAAACAAAGAAAGCCTGCCCGAGACCGTGCAGTGGCTGGTGGACCTGCTGGGCCCGACCGACATTGAAATGGTCACCGAAACCTACTGGCGCGCGACGCACTACATGAGCGACGTGGCCACCCAGTACGCGGACGGCAAAATCACCCTGTCGGAAAAAGCCCTGGCCGAGCAGTGCTACTTTGCCGTATGCCGTCGCCTGCACAACTCGTTGAAAGCGCGTCAGCGTTCGCATCGCCAAGTGCTCGACGAACTCAACGACAAGCTGGCCGACAAGTACATCTGCAACTTCTCGGTGTTCCAGAGCCTGCCGGACACCTGGGCGATTGGCCAGGTCCTGCCGATTCTGCCGCTGCATCGCCTGGACGAAGAACCGCTGCGCCGCGCCGTGCTGCAAGACTTGACCTGCGACTCCGACGGCAAGATCAAGCAATACGTCGACGAGCAGAGCATCGAAACCAGCCTGCCGGTTCACGCGCTCAACGAAGGCGAAGACTACTTGCTGGGTATCTTCCTGGTGGGGGCTTACCAGGAAATCCTCGGTGACATGCACAACCTGTTCGGTGACACCGACTCGGTGAACATCTACCAGAAGGCCGATGGCAGCGTGTACCACGCCGGTATCGAGACCCACGACACCATCGAAGACATGCTGCGTTACGTGCACTTGTCGCCCGAGGAGTTGATGACTCACTACCGCGACAAAGTGGCCAGCGCCAAGATCAGCGTCAAAGAGCGCACCCAGTTCCTCGACGCCTTGCGTCTGGGCCTGACGCGTTCGTCTTACTTGTCTTCGTAAGACTCAACTGACCCGTAGGAGCGAGCTCGTCTCGCGATCTTTTGACCCTTTAAAAGATCGCGAGGCAAGCTCGCTCCTACAGGGTTATGAGGTGAACCAGCGGATTCGCGTGGCGTACAGCCCCAATATCGCGCTGCGCAGCACCATAAACAGCAAGAAACTTATCCACAGCCCGTGATTGCCATCGCCCTGCAAGGCCCAGGCAACGGGGAAGGCAATGGCCACGCTCAACAGCATCGCATTGCGCATTTCTCGCGCGCGGGTCGCGCCGATAAACAGCCCGTCCAGCAAATAACTCCACACCGCAATCAATGGCAAAACGGCCATGTACGGCAAGTACTGGAAGGCGGTTTCGCGCACGCTGGCAATGTCGGTTTGCATCTCGACAAACCAGTGCCCGCCCAGCAAAAACAGCAGCGCAAACAGCGCACTGGCGAATAACGACCAACCACACGCAACCACCATCGAACGGCGTAATGCCGTGCGATCACGGGCGCCGATGGCATGCCCGCACAAGGCTTCGACCGCGTGGGCCAGGCCGTCCAGCGCGTGGGCCGTCAACAGCAAGCCATTGAGCAGCAGCGCATTGGCCGCCACGGTGGCGTCACCCAAGCGGGCGCCTTGCACGGTGATGGCGAAAAACACCGATTGCAGCAGCAAACTGCGGATAAAAATATCGCGGTTAACCCCTAACAGTGGTTTCCAGTTTTGCCAGACACGCAGCGCGGCCCAGGCCATCTTGCCCGGATACGCCCGCAGTGCGCCGCGTGTGAGCCACAGGCCGAGCAGGGCGCCGCTCCATTCGGCAATTACCGAGGCCCGCGCTGAACCGACCACGCCCCAGTCCAGGCCGAGAACAAACCACAGGTTGAGGGCAATGTTCATCAGGTTGGTGGTGAGCAAAATCGCCAGCGGCGCCCGGGCGTTTTGCGCCCCCAAAAACCAGCCCACCAGCGCATAACTGGCCAAAGAGGCGGGCAGGCCAAACAGGCGGTTGTGAAAGAACGCCAAGGTCATGTCATGCAGCTCGGGCGAAGGCTGCATCACGCTCAACGCCACGCGGCTGAACGGGAGTGCAATGGCGGCCAGAAACAGCGAAAGCCCCAATCCCAGCAGCAACCCTTGCACAAGGATTTGCCGCAGCGCGGTGCCATCCCCGCGCCCGGCCGCTTGTGCGGCAAAGCCCGTGGTGCCCATGCGCAGAAAGCCCATCATCCAGGCCAGATAGATATACAGGCTGGCGCCCACCGCCACCGCGCCCAATTGATGCGCGTGGGGCAAATGGCCGATCACTGTGCTGTCGACCAGCGCCACCAGCGGCACAGAAATATTCGACAAAATCATCGGCGCAGCCAGCGCCCACACCCGGCGATGGGTCGGGCGGTCGCGCCAGTCGGCTAACAGAAAAGACATGCAGGCTCCTTTGAGGACCGGCATTGTAGAGCGAATGTTTACCCACGGCACACCCTGTGGGAGCCGGGCTTGCCCGCGATTGGGGCGACGAGGGGCGTCAGGCAGATCGAGTTGTTGGCATCGCGAGCAAGCCCGCTCCCACAGAGTGGGCGTCGCGAACCAATTTCGTATTCCCCGGTCAATCTGACCAGCGCGTCTGCCGTTCGCGTCACGCTGTTATATAGTCGCCCCTTCACTGCCACGACAATGAGTACACCATGCTTAACAAAGGACTGTTTCTGGCTTGCGCGTTGGCGCTGCTCAGTGCTTGCGATTCTTCTTCATCCGGCAAGCCCGAGACGCCAAAACCTGCCGCCGTCACGCAGGCCGCCAAGCCGGTTCAAGACCCCAAGGTGCTGGCCGAGCGCTTTGCCGGGCGTGAGTTAAACGTGGTGGATGTCTCTGAAGTGCAGCTGGACGGTGCCAGCACGCTGTCGGTGAGTTTCTCGGTGCCGCTGGACCCCAAGCAAAACTTCGCAGAAAAACTGCACCTGGTCGATGCCAAGACTGGCAAGGTCGATGGCGCCTGGGAGCTGTCGGATAACCTGATGGAAGTGCACCTGCGCCATCTTGAGCCGCAGCGCAAATTGATCCTCACCGTCGACCCCGGCCTGCGTGCCGTCAACGAGGCGACGCTGGCCGCCGAGTACATCAGCCGTCTGGAAACCCGTGACCTGCAACCCACCGTCGGCTTTGCCAGCCGCGGTAACTTGCTGCCGACCCGTCTGGCCGAAGGGTTGCCGGTGATCGCGCTGAATGTCGACAAGGTCGACGTTGAGTTCTTCCGCGTCAAACCCGAATCTCTGCCAGCCTTTCTCAGCCAATGGGGCCGCAACAGCAGCCTGCAAAGCTATGAAGCCAAAGACCTGTTGAGCATGGCCGATCTGGTCTACGGCGGGCGCTTTGACCTGAACCCGGCCCGCAACACCCGCGAAACCTTGATCCTGCCCACTTCGGGGATCAAGCCGTTGCAGCAGCCGGGCGTGTACCTGGCGGTGATGACCGCGTCCGGCAGCTACAACTATTCGACCCCGGCCACTTTGTTCACCCTCAGTGACATCGGCCTTTCCGTGCACCGTTATCAGAAGCGTCTGGATGTGTTCACCCAGGCGCTGGAGGGCGGCAGTGCCTTGGCCAATGTGGATCTGGAGTTGCTCGACGGCAAAGGCAAAATGCTCGCCCAAGGCAAAACCGATAAACAAGGCCACGCCGAACTGGCCTTGCCGCCCAAGGCCGAAGTGCTGCTGGCGCGTCAGGGCGACCAGACCAGTTTGCTGCGCTTGAACACAGCGGCGCTGGATTTGGCCGAGTTCGACATCGCTGGCCCGCAGGCGCACCCGCTGCAATTTTTTGTGTTTGGCCCGCGTGACCTGTATCGCCCTGGCGAAACCGTGCTGCTCAATGCTTTGCTGCGTGATCGCGACGGCAAGCCGGTCAAGCCGCAGCCGGTCAGCGTAGAAGTACGGCGCCCGGACGAGCAAGTCAGCCGCAAGTTTGTCTGGGAGCCCGATGCTTCGGGCTTTTATCAGTATTCGCTGGCACTGGCAGGCGAGGCGCCGACCGGGCGCTGGCAGTTGGTGTTCGATCTGGGTGACGGCAAGCCGCAGTTGTATGAGTTCTCGGTCGAAGACTTCTTGCCGGAGCGCATGGCGCTGGAACTTAAAGGCAGCGACACACCGCTGCGTCCTGAGCAAAACGCTGAGATTCAGGTCACGGGCCGTTACCTGTATGGCTCCCCGGCAGCGGGCAATCGCTTGAGCGGCCAAGTCTACGTGCGGCCCCTGCGCGAGGCAGTCAGCGCATTGCCGGGTTATCAATTCGGCTCTGTGACCGAGAACGAGTTGACCCAGGACCTGGAGCTGGACGAAAGCGTGCTCAACGCAGATGGCAAAGAAACCCTCACGATTGATAGCCAGTGGAGCGAAGCCAAGTCGCCGCTGCAGGTGATTGTGCAGGCCAGCTTGCAAGAGTCCGGTGGTCGCCCGATCACCCGACGGCTGGTGCAGCCGGTCTGGCCAGCGGAGCGCTTGCCGGGGCTTCGCGAGTTGTTTGACGGGACTGAAACCGATGGCGATGGCCCGGCCGAATTCGAGCTGTTGGTCGCGGACACTCAGGGCAACAAGCTGGCGGCTGAAAACCTCAAGGTGCGCTTGGTGCGCGAACGCCGTGACTACTACTGGAACTACTCGGACAGCGACGGCTGGAGCTATCACTACAACGAGAAGTTTCTGAACCTCAACGAAGAAATGGTCAGCGTGAAGGCCGGAGAAACCGCCAAGGTCAGCTTCCCGGTGGAGTGGGGCCCGTACCGTGTCGAGGTCGAAGACCCGCAAACCGGGTTGGTCAGCAGCGTGCGTTTCTGGGCCGGTTATCGTGCCCAGGACAACGCCGAAGGCGGCGCCGTACGCCCGGATCAGGTCAAGCTGGCGCTGGACAAGGCCGCGTACAGCGATGGTGATACCGCTAAAGTCACGGTCACGCCGCCCGCTGCGGGCAAAGGTTATCTGCTGGTCGAAGGCAGTGATGGGCCGTTGTGGTGGGAAGAAATTGAAGTCCCGGCTGAAGGCAAAACCTTCGACATCAAACTCGACCCGACGTGGGCGCGCCACGATTTGTATGTTAGTGCGCTGGTGATTCGCCCCGGTGAGCGTAAAACCAATATCACCCCAAAACGTGCCGTGGGTGTGTTGCACCTGCCGCTTGACCGGACCCAGCGCAAGTTGGCGCTGACCCTCGAAGCGCCTGAAAAAATGCGTCCCAAACAACCGCTGACGGTGAAGATTCAGGCTAAAAACGCCGACGGTAGCACTCCCCAACAAGCCCATGTATTGCTGGCCGCGGTGGACGTCGGAGTGCTGAACATTACCGATTACCCAACCCCGGATCCTTACGCCAGCCTGTTTGGGCGCAAGGCCTATGGCGCCGACCAACTGGATATTTACGGGCAACTGATCGAGGCCGGGCAGGGCCGTTTGGCCAGCCTCGCATTCGGCGGTGACGCAGCCCTGGCCAAAGGCGGTAAACGCCCGGCCACCAGCGTGAACATCGTCGCGCTGCAAAGTGCACCGGTCACTCTGAATGCGCAGGGCGAAGGCGAAGTCAGCGTTAATATCCCGGACTTCAACGGCGAACTGCGCTTGATGGCGCAAGCCTGGACCGATGATCGCTACGGCATGGCCCAGGCCAAAACCGTGGTCGCTGCACCCTTGGTGGCCGAGTTGGCCGCACCGCGCTTTTTGGCCGGAGGGGACGAGACCCGCTTGGCGCTGGACCTGTCCAACCTGACCGAAAAACCGCAAAAACTGACCGTCACCCTCAACGCTGACGGCCAACTCAACCTGCTCGGTGAGGCTACGCAAAACGTCACGTTGAGCCCTGGCCAGCGCAGCACGTTGCAGATCCCGGTCAAGGCGCTGGGTGGTTTTGGTACGGGCGTGGTCAAGGTCACCGTGAGTGGCCTGGACCTGCCGGGTGAAACCCTGGCGCCATTCAGCCGCGAATGGACGTTGGGCGTGCGCCCGGCGTACCCGGCGTTGCTCAAGCATTATCGGGCGGTGCTCACGGATCAGCCGTGGAGCCTGCCAGAAGGTGAGTTGCAGGCCTTTGAACCGGCCGGGCGCGAAGCCTTGCTGAGCCTGTCGAGCCGCCCGCCGTTGAACCTGGGCGAACAGATTCGTGCGCTCAAGGCGTACCCGTATGGCTGCTCCGAGCAAACCACCAGCGGCTTGTACCCGGCGCTGTATGCTGACGCGGCGTTGCTCAAACGCCTGGGCCTGGAAGGTGAGCCGGACGCCGAGCGCACCCGCAAAATTGAACTGGGGATCGAGCGCCTGCTGGGCATGCAGC
Organism: Pseudomonas sp. FSL R10-0399; assembly: GCF_009600165.1. NCBI lineage: Bacteria > Pseudomonadati > Pseudomonadota > Gammaproteobacteria > Pseudomonadales > Pseudomonadaceae > Pseudomonas > Pseudomonas sp. FSL R10-0399. The sequence continues at coordinate 2,312 of NZ_WIWK01000119.1, read as the reverse complement.
GCTACAACGGCAGCTTTGGCCTGTGGGGCGCAGACGGGCAGGAAGAGTATTGGCTGACCGCTTACATCACCGACTTCCTGCTGCGCGCCCGAGATCAGGGCTACGCCGTACCGGCCGATGCGTTGAAAAAAGCCAACGAGCGGCTGCTGCGGTATGTGCAAGAGCGCAACCTGATCGAAGCCGACTACAGCGACAACCTCGACCACACCCGCTTTGCTGTGCAGGCCTATGCGGCGCTGGTTCTGGCCCGCAGCCAGCAGGCGCCGCTGGGCGCATTGCGCAGTATTTTTGAGCGTCGCAGCGATGCGCGTTCAGGCTTGCCGCTGGTGCAACTGTCGATTGCCTTGCAGAAAATGGGCGATCAGCCGCGTGCCGATCAGGCGTTATTGGCCGGGTTGGCGGCCAAGCGCCAAGGCAATCAATGGCTGGGCGATTACGGCAGCCCGCTGCGCGATCAGGCGCTGATCGTGGCACTGCTGGAAGAGAACAACCTGATGAGCGGCCAGCGTGAGCAGCGTCTGTTTGAGCTGTCAGATCTGTTGGCGGCCAGCCGCTGGTTGTCGACCCAGGAGCGTAACTCGCTGTTCCTGGCCGGGCGTGATCTGTTGAGTAAGCCAGAAGCCAAGTGGTCGGCGCAGCTCACCAGCGGCGAGCAAATCCGCGAGCTGAATAACCAGCAGTCGGGCCTCAAGCTTGACGGGCCATTGCTGACGCAGCCGCTGACGTTGCGCAACGAAGGCAGCGACGCGGTGTATCAACAGCTGACGATTTCGGGTTATCCACAGCAGGCCCCGGCAGCGGGTGGCGAGAACATGAGTATTCGCCGCGATTACCTGGGCATGAATGGCGAGCCGTTGAACATCAAGGCCCTGAAAAGCGGCGATCTGGTGTTGGTGCACGTGGCCGTCACGGCCAAGCAGGCGGTGCCGGATGCGTTGGTCGTCGATTTGCTGCCAGCGGGGCTTGAGCTGGAAAACCAGAACCTGGGGCAGAGTGCGGCCAGCCTTGAAAATGCCAGCACCGAGGTCAAGCAATGGCGCGAAGCGATGCAATACGCCAGTGTGCAGCATCAGGAATACCGCGATGACCGTTACGTCGCGGCGGTCAAATTGGACGGCTATGGCACCACGCACCTGTTGTATCTGGCGCGTGCCGTGACGCCGGGCACCTATCGCGTACCGCCGCCGCAAGTGGAGTCGATGTACCGGCCCAACTGGCAGGCCGTGGGCGAAACCCCCGGTGACATGGTGATCAAGACCCGCTAACCCCACCCCTGTAACCCAACCCCTTGTAGGAGCGAGCTTGCCTCGCGATCTTTTGATGTTTAAAAGACCGCGAGGCTACGGCGTCAGTTAATAATCCAGCTCAACACCCACAGCCCCAGCAGCAGCCAGATCACGCCGCCGATGATGGAGGCGCGCATAAAGGCGCGCACGGCGTTGTACAAAAACAGCAGCCCGAGCACCAGCACAGCAATGCTGACGATAGAGGTGTCCATGCCCAAGGCGCGGGCCATACCGTCGATAAAGTTGCTGCCCGCTTGAGTGATCATGGTGAACAGGCCGCTCAAGCTTTCGACGATCCAGCGAACGACAGTGCCCAACCACAGGCCCAGATTTCCAATAAAGCTTTCGACGTGCATGGGGATGTCCCGATCAATAAGATGGCCACTGTGCCAGAGATACCCCTTAGGCAACCAGACCAGGTGCAAAGTTGCGTAATGAGTAATGCTTAAAAAGATCGTGCTGTGGAGCACCTGCGGCCTGTTGCTGGCAGTCGCATTGCTGTGGCTGGCCGACCGGCTGTGGCCTTTGCCGTTGCCCAAGGATGACTTGGCCCGTGTGGTATTGGCCGAAGACGGCACGCCGCTGTGGCGCTTTGCCGATGCCAATGGCGTATGGCGCTACCCCGTGCAAACGGACGAGGTGTCGCCGTATTACCTTGAGGCGTTGCTGACCTACGAAGATCGCTGGTTTTATCAGCATCGGGGGGTTAACCCGCTGGCCTTGGGCCGGGCGGCCTGGCAAAACCTCAGCGGCGGACGAGTGCTGTCGGGGGGCAGTACCTTGTCGATGCAGGTCGCCCGTTTGCTCGATCCCCATGAGCGCACGTTGCCCGGCAAGTTGCGCCAGTTGTGGCGTACGGCGCAGCTGGAGTGGCATCTTTCCAAGTCCGAGATCTTGAACCTGTACCTCAATCGCGCGCCGTTTGGCGGGACGTTACAGGGGGTGGCGGCGGCCAGTTGGGCGTATCTGGGCAAGTCGCCGCAGCAGCTCACGCGCTCCGAAGCCGCGCTACTGGCCGTGTTGCCG
>NZ_WIWK01000118.1:0-17958 GCF_009600165.1 Pseudomonas sp. FSL R10-0399 | reverse complement strand
GGGCCAGGGTGAAGAACCACAGCAGCGACGCACTGGCCGCGCCCACCACGTAGGCGCCGGGTACGCTTTGCTGAGCGCCAAGCGAGCCAATCAGCAGCACCGTGTCGAGGTAAACGTGCGGGTTGAGCAAGGTGACCGCCAGTGCACTGAGCATCACCGCCCTGAGCGAACGCGCGGTCTGGCCGGCCGATTGTTCAAGGCTTGAGGCCGAGAACGCCCGGCGCAGCGCCTGGGTGCCGTACCAGAGCAAGAACAACGCGCCGCCCCAGCGCGCCACACCCAGTAAAATCGGGCTTTGCGCCAGAATTGTCGCCAGCCCGAACACCCCGGCTGCTACCAGCAATGCGTCACAAATCACACAAAAAGCCGCGACCGGCAGGTGGTGTTCACGGCGCAAGCTTTGTGCAAGCACGAAAGCGTTTTGGGTGCCGATGGCCATAATCAGGCCGAACGCGACCAACAGGCCATTAAGGTAGCTTTGCCACATAAGAAATACTCGCCGAACTGCATCACAAGAGAGGGTTACTGCTGGCTATTGTCCGGGCCTTGGTTGTATAAGAAAAACCAATATTGCTGATCGCCCATTAGGAAAACTGATGTTCGACTATAAATTACTCTCAGCGTTGGCTGCCGTGGTAGAACAGGCCGGTTTTGAGCGTGCGGCGCAGGTGCTTGGGCTGTCACAATCGGCGATTTCCCAGCGCATCAAATTGCTTGAAGCGCGCATCGGGCAGCCGGTGCTGGTGCGTGCCACGCCGCCGAGCCCGACGGACATCGGCAGACGCTTGCTCAACCATGTGCAACAAGTGCGTTTGCTGGAGCGTGACCTGCAACGTGTGGTCCCGGCACTGGACGATGAGGGCTTGCCCGAGCGGCTGCGGATTGCCTTGAATGCCGACAGCCTGGCCACGTGGTGGGCCCAGGCCGTGGGCGATTTCTGCGCCGAGAATCAGCTCTTGCTGGATTTGGTCGTCGAAGACCAGACCGTCGGCTTGAAACGCATGCGCGCCGGTGAAGTGGCCGCGTGTCTGTGCGCCAGTGAACGCCCGGTGGCGGGCGCGCGCAGTGTGTTGCTGGGCGCCATGCGTTATCGCGCGATGGCCAGCCCGGCCTTTATTGCGCGGCATTTCCCCCAAGGGGTGAAGGCTTCGCAATTGCCTAAAACGCCTGCGCTGGTGTTCGGCCCGGATGATTTTTTGCAACATCGGTACTTGGCGGCACTGGGCGTGGACGGCGGTTTCGAGCACCATCTGTGCCCCTCATCAGAAGGCTTTATCCGCTTGACGGAGGCCGGGTTGGGCTGGGGGCTGATCCCCGAGCAGCAAGTGCGCGAGCAACTGGCCAGTGGGGCATTAGTTGAGCTTTTGCCAGATAAACCGATCGACGTGCCACTGTACTGGCATCATTGGCGCAATGGTGGACAACTGCTGGAAGCGCTGACGGCTCATTTAACCCGCTCAGCATCACGTTGGTTAGTGCCTTTGGCCTGATAACCGACGTTTAAACAGCAGGCAACAAGACTTACAGCATTTGGAGCAATTGATGAAGATTCTGGTCACCGGCGCAAGCGGCTTTATTGGCGGACGCTTTGCGCGTTTTGCCTTGGAGCAGGGCTTTGACGTGCGGGTCAGCGGGCGTCGGGCCGAAGGTGTTGAACACCTGGTGCGGCGCGGGGCTGAATTTATCCAGGGTGATTTGACCGATGGCTTGCTGGTGCGTGACCTGTGCGTCGATGTCGATGTGGTGGTGCATTGCGCAGGGCATGTCGGCACCTGGGGGCGCTATCAGGACTTCTTCCGCGACAACGTGCTGGTGACCGAGAACGTGGTTGAGGCGTGCTTGAAACAACGGGTTCGGCGCCTGGTGCACCTGTCATCGGCCGCGCTGTACTTTGACGGCCGTTCACATCTGGGGCTGACCGAAGAAGACGTCCCGCGGCGGTTCAAGCATCCTTATGCCGAAACCAGGTTCATGGCCGAGCAAAAGGTCTTTGGCGCACAGGAATTCGGCCTCGAAGTGATTGCCCTGCGTCCGCGCCATGTCACCGGCGCCGGGGACATGAACCTGTTCACGCGCTTGTTGGCGCAGCAGCGCAAAAATCGCCTGGCAATCATTGGAAATGGTTTGAACAAAGTCGATTTCACCAGCATGCAAAACCTCAACGACGCGTTGATGAGCAGCGTTCTGGTGAGCGGGTCGGCCTTGGGCAAGGCCTACAACATCAGCAATGGCACCCCGATACCGTACTGGGATGTGGTCAATTACGTGATGCGCCAGATGCACGTGCCGCCCGTGACCCGTTATCGGGGCCCCGGCATGGCTTATAGTGTCGGCGCGCTCAGCGAAGCGGCTTGCAAACTGTGGCCGGGGCAACCGGCGCCGACGCTCACACGTTTGGGCGTGCAGGAGATGAGCAAAGACTTTACCCTCGACATCAGCCGGGCTCGCCACTACCTCGACTACGATCCAAAAGTCAGCCTGTGGACCGCGCTGGACGAGTTTTGCGGCTGGTGGAAAATAAGCAGCGGCAAGCTCTAAGCGCCAAGCTGCAAGTTTGAAGTCGCATGCTTTAAGCTTGCGGCTTGAAGCCTGCCGCTTTTAGCTTTTTTAGGACTTTTAAATGCGTAACGACTCACGTGACCACTTCGACAATGTACCGACCCTGCGGGCAGATGCAGACGACCATGATGATCTGGCGTCGATGGGTGGCGCACGTGAGCGCAGCGCGGGCCATGCGCGCAATGCCCAGGTGATCAAGGCCAAGGGGCCGAGCACCGGGCCTTTGTGGGCGTTGATCCTGGCCGTGTTGCTGGCGTTTGGCGGGCTGGCCTGGTGGAGCTTCCAGCAGATCACCTTGATGGAGCAGCAACTGGTTGCCACCCAGGAAAGCTTTGCCCGTATCAGCGAAGAAGCGGCGGGGCGCTTACAGGCCATTTCCGGCAAGGTGGTGGCCAGCGAATCAAGCATCAACAACGGCAGCGAAGCCCTGAAGTTGCAGATCAAACAGCTCGAAGACCAACTGGCTGAGCAGGCCAAGCACCAGCAAGGCCTGGTGGCGGGGCAGATGGGCGATCTGGATCAGCGTTTTGAGCAAATCAACGCCGCGATGCTACTGCAGGTCAACGCCCAGAAAGCCTCCCAGACCCAACTTGAGACCGACCTCAAGGCCATGGGTACCGAACTGGCGGCGTTGAAAGCGACCGTAGCGCAACAGGCGGGTGACGTGACGGCCTTGAAAAAGCAGGGCAACCCGAGCGATGCCGTGCGAAGCCTGGAGCAGGACATGATCGTGCTCAAGAGTCAGCTGGAAAACCGCCCGGCGCCTTCCCAAGGCCCCAACACCGCCGAGTTTGACGTGTTCCGGGCGCAAGTGACGCGCAACATCACCACCTTGCAAAGCCAGATCCAGAACCTGCAAAAACAAATCAGCGCCCGGCCATAACCCAACACCCCTGTAGGAGCGAGCTTGCCTCGCGATCTTTTAAAGATCAAAAGATCGCGAGGCAAGCTCGCTCCTACACAGGGATGTGTGCCGTTACTGCGCCTTATCCCCGCGCCCGCGCAATACCTGATTCGGCATCACGATCGCCGCACACAAGCCCAGCAGTGAGATGGCAGCGCTGACCAGCAGCAAGTGGCGGAAGGTCATCAGCAATTCACTGCGCAAGCTGGCCAGTGCCGGGCCTTGCACGGCATTAAGGCCGTCCAGCAGCACATTCCCCGAACTGCCTTCACCCAGCAGCGGCTGGCCGCCAGCAGGCGCCAATAGCGAATCATGCAGCAGGGCCAGCAACAAGGCCGACATCAGCGCCACACCCACCGCGCCGCCCAGTGAGCGAAACAGGTTGGTGGTACTGGTGGCGACACCAATGTCATGTTGCTGCACCGAGTTTTGTGCGCCCACCAGCGACGTGGGGAACTGCAACCCGGCGGCGATCCCGCTCAGCAGCATAAACACGCCGCTCAACAGCTCGGCGCTCGGGGCGCTGAAGGCCATGCCGGCAATGGAGCACGGCATCAAAATCGCGCCGCTGAGGATCATCGGTTTGTAATAGCCGGTCACCGAGGTCATGCGCCCGGCAAAGTAGGCGCCCATCGGCAGGCCCATGGCCAGCGGCAGCAAGTGCAGGGCGGCACTGTCTGCGCCCGCGCCGGTGATGCTCTGATAGCGCAGCGGCAGCAGTACGATCAGCGAAATGGCCTGGAAGCTGGTGAAGAAAATCGTGCACCAGCACAACACCGCGTTGCGATTGGCGAACAAGTGCATGGGCAGCAACGGTTCCGGGGTGCGTCGCTCGTGCCACACAAACAGCACCAGTGCGACCACCGCCGCCACCAGCAGGCCCAGTACTTGATCGTCACGCCAGCTGTGGCCCTGGCCGATAAAGGTAATGCCCAGCAGCAGTGACGTGAGGCCGACAATCATCAGCACCGTGCCGAGGTAATCAATAATCGGCTTGCGCTGCGGCACCGGCAGCCCGACCAGCGTGCGATACGCGATCAGCCACGACACCAGCCCCAGCGGCAAATTGATCAGAAACACCCAACGCCACGACAAGTACTCGGTCATGTAGCCGCCCAGCACCGGCCCGGCGACGCTCGCCACCGCGTACATGCTGCTGAAATAACCTTGATAGCGACCGCGCTCGCGGGGCGGGATGATGTCGCCAATGATCGCCTGGCTTACTGAAATCATGCCGCCGGCGCCAATCCCCTGGATGATCCGCGCCAGCACCAACTGCTCCATGTTTTGCGCGAGCCCGCAAAACAGCGAAGCCACGGTGAACAGGCCCATGCCAAACAGCATCAGGCGCCTGCGCCCGTACAAGTCACCGAGCTTGCCGTAAATCGGCACGGCCACGGTCATGGCCACCATGTAGCCGGAAATCACCCAGGCCAGCTGGCTGACATCTTTAAACTGCGCGGAAATGGCGGGGATCGACACGGCGACGATGGTTTGATCCAGCGCCCCCAGGAAAATCGCCAGCATCAGCGCTACGAGAATGCTGCGAATGGCGGGTTTAGCGTGTGGAGGCTGGTTGAGACTGGTCACGATGTACACCTGCAGGCATCAAACGTGTGGCGGGATGCCCGCGATTGTACTCGATAGGTTGCTATTCGATAGCTTCATAAGGAAGGCCGACGTAATTTTCTGCAATGGTGGTGCGCCCGGCCTCGGAATCGACGAAATACGCCAGCTCGCTGTCGGTGATGCGCTGGCTGAAATCATCACTGTCAGCAAAGCGATGGAGCATCGAGGTCATCCACCACGAAAAGCGTTCGGCCTTCCAGATACGCCGCAAACACACCTCGGAGTAGCGCTCCAGCAAGTCGGTGCGGCCCTCGGCATAGACCTTGAGCAGAATGTTGAACAGCGTGCTGACATCGCTGGCCGCCAGGTTCAAGCCCTTGGCGCCGGTCGGCGGCACGATGTGCGCGGCGTCACCGACCAAAAACAGGCGCCCGAACTGCATGGGCTCGACCACAAAACTGCGCAGCGGCGCGATGCTTTTTTCGATGGACGGCCCGGTTACCAGGCGGTCGGCCAACGGCGCGGGCAGGCGGGTTTTCAATTCGTCCCAAAAACGTTGGTCCGACCAGTCCTCAACCTTTTCTTCGGCGGGCACCTGCAAGTAATAGCGGCTGCGGGTGGCTGAGCGCTGGCTGCACAAGGCAAACCCGCGCTCATGCTTGGCGTACACCAGTTCATCGTTGACCGGCGGCGTATCGGCCAGCACCCCCAGCCAGCCGAATGGGTACACGCGTTCAAAGATGCTCAGCACATCAGCGGGAATTGACTGACGGGCAACGCCGTGAAAACCATCGCAGCCGGCGATGTAATCGCAGTCCAGGCGCCAGGTTTCGCCGTCTTTTTCGAAGGTGACATAGGGCGCATCGGTTTTCATGCCGTGGGGCTGCACGTTGCTGGCGTTGTACAGGGTCTGCGCGCCAGCGGCTTCGCGGGCGACCATCAGGTCACGGGTGACTTCGGTCTGGCCGTAGACCATCACGCTCTTGCCGCCGGTCAGGCCCTTGAGGTCAATGTGCACCTGGCGGCCTTCCAGCGCCAGCTCGAAGCCGTCATGCACCAGACCTTCAGCGTCCATGCGCTGGCTGACCCCGGCCTGGCGCAGCAGGTCGACCATGCCTTGTTCCAGCACACCGGCACGGATCCGCCCGAGCACGTAGGCGCCGCTCTGGCGTTCGAGAATGACGTTATCAATCCCGGCATTGTGCAGCAGTTGGCCGAGCAGCAACCCGGATGGCCCGGCACCGATAATAGCGACTTGAGTTCTCATTGTTGTTCTCTCTCGCAAGCCCTGCGGTCAGTGCAGGGGTGTTTTTATTGATGTTGTGCCTGTATTTTTCGCTTGCGAGCGTGGCAAATGAAGGTGATAACGACGTCATTGCCGGTACTTTTCGCTAATCGGTGCGATTATCGCCCTGTGCTTAATCATCAGGTTCAGCCCATGACATCCCCCGCCATCCCGGTGTTCAAACTTTACGGCGAGCAGCAAGACTGGCTCAGCCCGGACTTGCTGCACTGTGAAACCATTTCATTGCGCAGCCGCATCCATGATTGGGAGATCCGCACCCATCGGCATGCCGATTTGTGCCAATTGCTCTATGTGCATAAGGGCCGGGCGCGGGTTGAAGTCGAAGGCCAGTACCATGAGCTGACCGAGTCGTCGGTGCAGGTGATCCCGCCGTTATGCGTGCACGGCTTTCAATTTTCACCGGACGTCGAAGGGTTTGTGCTGACGCTGGCCGCGCCGCTGGTGACGCAGTTGCAGGCCCAGTTGGGCGGGTCGATGAGCGCCTTGCAGCGCGTTGCCAGTTACCCCGCAGGCAAGGACCGGCATTACCTGAACAGCCTGTTCGGTGCGCTGCACAGCGAATATGTCAGCGCCCGGGCGGCCCGTGACATGTTGCTGCAATCATTGATCAGCGTGCTGTTGGTGTGGGTCACGCGTCAGGTCATCCAGCGCCGGGAAGCCCGGCAAGTGCCGCCGCGCGGGCGCGAGTACCTGAACCTCTTCACGCAACAGGTCGAAGCCCTGTATCAGCAGCAACCCAGTGTTGAAGACCTGGCGCATCGGGTCGGGATTTCAGTGGCGCACCTGAACAGCATTTGCCGTGAACTGGCGGGGCAATCGGCCTTGCAGATCATTCACCAGCGCCTGCTATTGGAGGCCAAGCGTCATTTGATCTACACACCCATGACCATCAGCGAGGTGGCTGATCAATTGGGTTTTGCTGACCCGGCGTATTTTGCGCGGTTTTTCCGCCGCCTCACCGGGACATCGCCCAGTGCCTATCGAACGGACCGGGCTGACAGCATCAGCCCGGCCTGAGGCTATGCGTCATTACAGCGCGGTAAACACCGACGCGCAGTGCCCGGCAAAGCAGCTGGCGGTCATTGCGGCTGAGAGCCGCGTTTGCTCAGCGCGATAGCACGCGCCAGCAAACAATACAGCGGCAGCAAACACGATCAGTACGGTCAAGCATCTGGTTTTTGTTTTAGTGGTCATGGCTATTCTCTCTCCACGTATTCACGGAGTCAGACCTAGACTTCACACTATTAAGGCTAGCTCAGCCCCTTGCGCTTGCCATGCCCATTGGCCGAACGGTCACAGACCTTTGTCCCACGCGGGTTCTTCGGTAAAGCGCTCGCTGAGGAAGTCGAGCATGCTGCGCAGCGTGGCGGGCATGTGCTTGCGCGAGGCGTACACGGCATAAATGTTCATCTGCAAGGGCTCAGCGTCTGGCAGCAGTCGTACCAGTTCACCGCTGCGGATATGGCACCCCGCCAAGTAGCTGGGCAGCAGCGAAACCCCACCACCCGCCAGGGTGACGCGCAGCAGCGTGCTGGCTTCGTTGGCGCTGATATTGCCTTGAACCGGTACCGACAGCGCTTCGCCTTGCACCGTGAAATGCCACAGGCTCTTGCCGTAGTACGCATGGCTCAAGCAGTTGTGCAGGCTCAGATCATCGACCTGCTGCGGCGCCGGATGCTCGCGCAAATAGGCGGGCGAGGCGCACAGTACGGAGCGGCACACGGTCAGCTTGCGTGCGATCAAACTCGGGTCCAGTTCGGTGCTGGTGCGAATCGCCAGATCAATGCGCTCATCCACCAGGTTCACCGTGCGGTCGAGCATTTGCAGGTCAATGTTGACCTCGGGGTAGCGGCGCACGTACTCGGTCATGGCGCAGGCCAATTGCGCTTGGCCGAACGAGGTGCTGACGCTGATGCGCAGCAACCCGCGTGGCGCCGCATCGGGCACGCTGACAGCGGCTTGCAGGTCATCTGCCAGTTCCAGCAATTGTCGGCAGCGGGGCAGGGTTTCGTTGCCAGCGGCGGTCAGGCTCAGCTTGCGCGTGGTGCGGTGCATCAAGCGCGCCCCGACCCACTCTTCAAGTTCGGCCAAATAGCGTGAAACCACCGGGCGTGACAGGTCCAGATGGTCGGCCGCCGCCGACTGGCTGCCCAGATCAACCACAGTGACAAATACCCGCATTGCAATAAGACGGTCCATGATCTGCCCGATTAGTGAAACAAACTATGTCGCAGCATCGCATTTTTTGTCGTCAATTGTGCGTCTAAGCTCTGTCCATCGCTGACCCTTAATGCAGGAAGCTCCATGACCGTATTGTCGACTTTGCGCCGTGTTTGCCTGAGTGCCGTTATCCTCGGCTTCGCTGCCCATGCCGCCGCCGCGCCGGCGCCCCTGACCCTTGAGGTTTACAACCCCGGGGCTGCGGCGATTTTTCCGGTGTCTTCGGTGCTGGTCAGTGGCCAGAAAGACGCGATTTTGGTGGATGCGCAGTTTTCCAAAGCGCAGGCCCGGCAGGTGGTCGATAAAATTCGCGCCAGCGGCAAGCACCTGACGACCATCTACATCAGCCACGGCGACCCCGATTATTACTTTGGCCTTGAAACCCTGACCCAGGCATTCCCCGACGCCAAGGTGCTGGCCTCGGCCCCGACGGTGGCCCACATCGAACAAACCAAAGACGCCAAGCTGGCGTTCTGGGGCCCAAAAATGGGCGCTGATGTGCCAAGCAAGCTGATCGTGCCCCAGGTGATCAAGGGCAACACCCTGGCGCTGGAAGGGCACGAACTGGACATCGTCGGCCTCACCGGGCGCCAGCCCGAGCGCACGTTTGTCTGGATCCCGTCGCTCAAAGCCGTGGTCGGTGGGGTAGTCGTGGCTGACAACCTGCACGTGTGGATGGCCGACACCCAGACCCCGCAGTCGCACCGCCAATGGTTATCGACCCTCAAACGTATCGCCAGCCTGCAACCGGACATCGTGGTGCCGGGGCACTACCTGGGGGACAACGACCATTCATTGAAATCGGTCAACTTCACCCGTGACTACATCAAGGCCTTTGACGAAGAAACCCTCAAGGCCAAGAACTCGGACGAGCTGATCGCGGCCATGAAAAAGCGCTACCCGGATCTGGGCGAAACGTCTTCGCTGGAACTGAGCGCCAAAGTGGCGAAAGGCGAAATGAAGTGGTGAATCAACGTTTGACCTTATGCACCCCATCCAACTGGAGAACATCATGAGCAAGATCGCAATTATCGGCGCAACCGGTCGCGCTGGCAGCCAACTGCTGGAAGAAGCACTGCGTCGTGGGCACCAGGTAACCGCCATTGCCCGTCACGCCTCGGCAAAAATTGGGCAGCGCGCTGGCGTTGTGGCCAAGGACGTCGACGTCAACGATGCCCAGGCGCTGCAAGCGGCTGTGGCCGGGCATGACGTGGTGCTGAGCGCTGCGCACTTCTCGACGCTCACGCCACAAGCCATCATCGAGCCGGTGAAAAAGGCCGGAGTTAAACGCCTGCTGGTGGTGGGTGGCGCGGGTTCGCTGTTGCTGCCGGACGACAGCAAAGTCATCGACAGCAAGGGCTTCCCGGAAGAATACAAGGCAGAAGCCTCGGCGGGCGGCGTGTACCTGGACACCTTGCGCAACGAACACGACCTGGACTGGACCTTCCTGTCCCCGTCGGCCGAATTTGTAGATGGCGAGCGCACCGGCCACTACCGCGTTGGCAAAGACCACTTGCTGGTCAGTGCCGAAGGCAGGAGCTGGATCACCTTCGCTGACTACGCCATCGCCCTGCTGGACGAAGTAGAACAGCCCAAGCATTCGCGCCAGCGCTTCACGGTCGGTTACTAACGTAAAAGACGCGAGACACCACGCCGAATTTTTGTAGGAGTGGCCGCCCCGTCTACGACGCCGCGCTGTCGCGCAGCAAACAGGACAGCGAGTATCTTCAGCATCCCCCAATCGGTTCCCTCTCCTTCGGGAGAGGGCTAGGGTGAGGGGGCTCTTGGATCAAGATCAAAAGATCGCGAGCAAGCTCGCTCCTACAGGGCCTTAGGAATCAATCACTTATTTGTGTTTGATAGGAGCTCGCCTCGCGATCATTTGATCTTTAAAAGACCGTGAGCTCCTACGCAGGGGTGGTGGCTTGTGCTACCAGCCAGTCCATCAATTCGCGCAAGGGCGCTGACGGTTCCTGGCTGGGGGAGCTCACCAGCATGTAGGCCGCGCCGGTGCGCACGGTCAGGTCAAATGGCATTGCCAGCCGACCTTCTTTCAGGTCTTCACCAATCAATGAGCAATCGCCCATCGCGACGCCGTTGCCTTGGGCGGCCACGGTCATGGCCAAATCCAGGGTGTCGAAGTATTGGCTCTGGCGGATGGCCGATGCCTCAACGCCCGCCACGCTGAGCCACTGAGCCCAGTCCCGCTGGTCTCGGCTGGGGTGCAAAAAGGTGTGCTGCTCAAGGTCGCGCAAGCTGTTGATGGCATCAGGGCCTTGCAGCAGGTGCGGCGCACAGACGGGCGTGAGCAGTTCGTCGAACAGGTGTTGGCCTACCCGCTTGGGCCCCGGCAGCGGGCTGTAGACCACCGCCGCATCAAAGGTTTCACGGCGAAAGTCGATGCCGTGGTGCACGCTGCTGGTCAGCTCGACCGGTACGTCCGGGCGCAGTTTTTGCCACGCCATCAGTTTGGGCAGCAACCAGCGCAGCATGCAGGTCGGGGCTTTGATTTGCAGCGGCGTGCGCCGGATGCTGGCGTGCTCGACCGCTTCGCCGATCAAGTCAAACACCTGCTCGATGCGCGGGTAAAGCGCCTGCCCTTGCTCAGTCAGGCTCAGGCCCCGTGCCTGTCGATGAAACAACGCATACCCCAAATGTTCCTCAAGCCCGGCGATTTGCCGGCTCACCGCGCCCTGGGTGATGTGCAACTGTTCACCGGCGCGGGTGAAATTGCAGCATTGGGCCGTGATCAGAAAGGTGTGCAACGCAGGCAGCGGCGGGAGACGTTTCATGTTGAGCTCAGCCATGAATTCAGGACATGGCTAGTATGAGCAGGTTTGCGTTGTGTCCGCCACACGCGCCCGCTTCAATGGCTCATTACTTGAGAACAACAAGAGGGCAGTATCCATGGCGACGTGCGGCGAAGTATTGGTCAAGTTGCTGGAAGCGTATGGGGTTGAGCAGGTGTTTGGCATCCCCGGCGTGCACACCGTCGAGTTGTATCGCGGGCTGGCCAGTTCGCCGATCAACCACGTCACTCCGCGTCATGAGCAGGGCGCAGGCTTTATGGCCGACGGCTATGCGCGCACCAGCGGCAAGCCGGGGGTGTGTTTCATCATCACCGGGCCGGGCATGACCAACATCACCACAGCGATGGGCCAGGCGTACGCCGACTCGATCCCGATGCTGGTGATCTCCAGCGTGCAATCGCGCAGCCAGTTGGGTGGCGGGCGCGGCAAGTTGCATGAATTACCCAACCAAAGCGCGTTGGTGGCCGGCGTTGCCGCGTTTTCCCACACCCTGATGTCGGCGGCCGAGTTGCCGGGCGTGCTGGCCCGTGCTTTTGCGTTGTTTCAGGCCGGTCGTCCCCGCCCGGTGCACATTGAGATCCCTCTCGACGTGCTGGTAGAAAATGCCGACGCCTTGCTGACCAGTCTGCCAGTCAGCATCGCGCGCCCTGGGGCGGCCCCGGCGGCAGTGGAGCAGATGAGCCAGCGCCTGATCGAAGCCAAACGCCCGCTGATTCTGGCCGGTGGCGGGGCGATCGACGCTGCGCCCGCGCTGCTGCAATTGGCCGAGCGGTTGGGTGCGCCGGTGGCGCTGACCATTAATGCCAAGGGCATGCTGCCAGCCTCTCACCCGTTGTTGATCGGCTCCACGCAAACGCTGGTGGCCACCCGGGCATTGGTGGCTGAGGCCGACGTGGTGCTGGCGATTGGCACCGAACTGGCCGAAACCGATTACGACGTGACCTTTGCTGGAGGCTTTGAGATCCCCGGCGCCTTGTTGCGCATTGATATCGACCCCGATCAAACCGTGCGCAATTACCCGCCTGCACTGGCTTTGGTGGCCGATGCGCAACTGGCTGCCGAAGATTTGCTGGCGCGTATCAGCGCGCAAGCATTGCCCGAGCGCGAGGCGGATTGGGGGGCCGCACGGGCTGCGCGTTTGAACACTGAATTGGCGGCTGTTTGGGATGAGCCGACCCGTGCCCAAACGCATTTTTTGCAGACCGTATTTGATGTGCTGCCCAATGCTGTGTGCGTGGGTGATTCGACCCAGCCGGTGTACACCGGCAACCTCACGTTCAACCCCGATCAGCCTCGGCGCTGGTTTAACTCATCGACGGGTTACGGCACCCTCGGCTATGCCTTGCCAGCCGCCATCGGCGCCTGGCTGGGGCGCACTGCCAACGGCCAGCAGCCTGGCCCGGTGGTCTGCCTGATCGGTGATGGCGGTTTGCAGTTCACCTTGCCAGAACTGGCCAGCGCCGTTGAAGCGCGCACGCCAATCATCGTCTTGTTGTGGAACAACCAGGGCTACGGCGAGATTAAAAAGTACATGCTCAACCGCGACATCGAACCAGTGGGCGTCGACATCTACACCCCGGACCTGGTCGGCGCCGCCAAAGCGCTGGGTTGCACGGCCTTGGCGGTTGAGGGCGAGGCGCAACTGCGCGCCGCGCTGGTCAGCGCCGCTGAACGCCAGGGGCCGACCGTGATTGAAATCGACGAGCACCTCTGGCAGCAGGCGCTGGCCTTATAAACTTCTGCGCAGGCGCGCCAGATCCCGTGCGGGAGGCGCGCCGAACTGGCGGCTGTATTCGCGGCTGAATTGCGAGGCGCTTTCATAGCCCACGCGATACCCGGCCGCCGAGGCGTCCAGCCCTTCACTGAGCATCAGCCGCCGCGCTTCGTTGAGGCGCAGTTGCTTTTGATACTGCAACGGGCTCATGGCGGTCATCGCCTTGAAGCGGTGATGCAGCGTCGACACACTCAAATTGGCCTCACGGGCCAGGCTGTCGATGCGCAACGGTTGCTCGAAATGATCATTGAGCCAGGAAATCGCACGGCTGACGCGGTGGGTCTGGCTGTTCTCGCTGGCAATTTCGTACAAACGGTAGCCCTGCGGGCTGCGCAGCAAGCGGTACAAAATCTCACGGCGAATCAGGGGCGCCAGCATGGCGATGTCTTTCGGCGTGTCGAGCAGCCGCGTCAGGCGCAGCAAGGCATCAAGCATCGGCGGGTCGAGGGGTTCAACGTACAGCCCGCACCCGGCGGGGCGTGAGGGCACACCCATGGGGCCCGCTTCGCTGAGCAAGGTGGTGATTTCTACCGGGTCAATGTCCAGGCGCAAGGCCAGAATGGGTTTTTCGGCAGAGACTTCCAGCACGCGACCACTGATGGGCATCGACACCGACACCACCAGGTAATTGAGCGGATCATAGGCGAAGTACTCATCCCCCAGACGCACCTCTTTATTGCCCTGAGCCATCACGCACAGTGCAGGTTTTGGCAGGCTGGGTGAAAAGTCGCTGGGCAGGCTGTAACGCGACACGAACAGCGCCTTGATGCGGGTCTCAAACGAGCCGTCTTGCTGGGTGTGCCGGGTTATCAGGTCGGCCAGTTCCACGCGCTGTTTTTCAAGCGCGCTGTCGAGCGCAGGTCGCGGTGTTTCTGGCACAGACATGGGAGGCATCCTCGATCAAGCAGTTGAAGGCCCACAGCTTAAGTTTGTGCAAGGCGCAGGGGTAGCCAATTTCTGCTGCAGACTTGCCTGATCCTGCCAGCGCTGACGAATAGAGGCTGATTTGGCCCGCTACAGCGCGGCCCTATTGCTCGAAATTCCGATCGGCGGCCCGGCGCGCGCAAGTGCACAGCGGGGCGGAGTAAGCGGTGGTTTTGCAGAATCGTGCAAGTCTGGGGCAGGAATCGACTAACGGCGCTTGAGCACCGGCCCTTAAGCTTTGAACCTTCCCCTCACGCCACTTTCCTTTGTGGAGGCCTCCATGCCCCAGTCCTATGCCGTCAGTCACATGACTCTGGTCCGCGCGCGCGCAGGGTGTTCGGCCCAGGTTCATGCGTGCTTGAAACAACTGATCGAACCGACGTTGAAAACACCGGGTTGCCTGCACTTTGCCTTGCAGCACTGTGACAGTGACCCGTTGTTGTGGCATGTCGCGGGCTATTGGCAAGATCAATGTGCAATGCAGGCGTACTTCAACTCACCGTTGATGGACGTGTTCAGCACGTTGCTCAACCAGAACGTGGTCGACAGTCTGGATTTTCAGACCTTCAACGAACAGGCCTCGGCGCAGATGCGCAAGCGCGCCAGTTAAACGGGTAGAATGGCGCTTTTTTCACTGGCCGGAATGTGAAACATGGCGCGTAAAGAGTTCAAGCATTTTGAAGCGGTATCAGCGGTTGTCCCGGTTGAACTGGGGGTTGCGGGTGCCTACCACGTGGCCATTGCCGTCAAGGCCTTGTACGAAGGTGGGGCACCGCGCTTTCACACGCTGTTGACCGATCAGGTATTCAAGACCGCCACGGCCGCAGATGCCGCCGCAGAGCAGCAACTTGAACACCTCAAAGACGTCACCGAAGACGGCGAGCTGGTCTGGTAATTATTTAGGGCGGTGCATTCTGAACAAGGCTTCAGGGCCCAACTGGAAATAATCCGCCGGGCCGCCGCCACGCAAAATAGGCTCAGCGGCTGCTGTGTCGTAAATGCCGTCCTTGAGCAAGTGCTTGGCGATGTGCACCGCCACCACTTCACCCAGAATCAACCAACTCGGCACCAACTCTTTGTCGGCTCGTTGCAGCTGAATGATCTGCGTCACCTTGCATTCAAACGACACGGGCGTTTCAGCCACCCGCGGCACGCTCACCACGCGTGAGGCCACGGTCGTCAACCCAGCCAACGCAAACTCATCGACCTCTGGCCCGACCGGCGCGCAGCTTTGGTTCATCGCCTCGGCCAACGGGCGCGTGGCCAGGTTCCAGACAAACTCACCGGTTTGCTCAATGTTATTGAGGCTGTCTTTGCGGCCCACGCTGCAAAAACCAATGATCGGCGGGATGTAATTGAAGGCGTTAAAAAAGCTGTACGGCGCCAGGTTCAACTGACCTTGGGCGTCTTGCGACGATATCCAGCCAATCGGGCGCGGCCCGACAATGGCGTTGAACGGATCATGGGGCAATCCATGGCCCTTGGATGGTTCGTAGAAATGAATATCGTCATGCATGGCAGGCATCCGCAAACAGCTGAGATAGAGGGGCCATAGTCTGCTAGCCATTTGCCCCGAAGACAATCGCAAGCCCCAAAAATGACTAAGCCCGGCCGAAGCCGGGCTGTGGGGTCACCCGCAGGTGTTAGCTGAAGCGGGCACCTTGGGTGCGGTCATAACCATCTTCGGCAAAGGTCGCTGAGCGAGTGTTGTCAAAGCCGTCTTCTGCCAGGGTGGCCGAGTGAGTGCGGTCGTAGCCGTCTTCAGCAAAGCTCGAAGAGTGGGTGCGGTCGTAACCGTCGGCAGCAAAGGTGGCAGAGCGGGTGTTGCTGTAGCCATCTTCAGCAAAAGTTGCCGACTGAGTGCGGTCAAAGCCATCCGCGGCGAAGGTGTTGAAAGCCAGAACCGAGAGGGCAGCGGCGAGGATAAATTGGGTTTTCATGATAGTGCTCCTTGTTGCAGTAATCGGGTTGGTGTCGCTATGGGTTTAAGACTACGCCGATTAATTTGATTAAAAAGCGCAAAAAATTGCCTTAAATAATCAGTTAATTCGATATATAGCGCCGCGCGAAAGCAAGGTAGAGGGCTGCTCTACATTCCGTTCAGGCGTTATGCCGGGCAGTGGTCTTTGAGGTTTCGCTGAGATTGATAGTGGGCTAACAAAATTAACTGACTATTAATTCAAGAAAATCGAATCAGCGGTGTTGCGGGGGGGGGAGGGAGGCAATCCAGGTCCTGCAAGAACCCGTCATAGGGCTCCTGCAGGCCAGGACATCACGCTAAGGCAAGGCTTAGTCGGTGGTGATGCGCGAGTGAGTGCGCGTGTCTTTCATGGTCGCGTACACCAGCAGCGAGCAGGCGATGCACGCTGTCACGTACCAGTAGTAGCCGGTTTCCATGCCTGCGCTCTTGAACCACAGCGCGATGTATTCAGCGGTACCGCCGAAGATCGACACCGTCAGTGCGTAAGGCAGGCCAACACCCAGTGCGCGGATTTCAGTCGGGAACAACTCGGCCTTGACCACGGCGTTGATCGAGGTGTAACCGCTGACGATGATCAAGGCGGCCATGATCAGGAAGAACGCGCCCCACCAGGTGGTGATGGTGTGCAGGGTGGTCAGGATCGGCACCGTGAACAGGGTACCCAGCACGCCGAAGGCAATCAGGATCGGGCGACGGCCGATTTTGTCAGACAGCCCGCCCACCAGCGGCTGGATGCACATGAACAAGAACAGCGTGGCGGCGGAAATCGTGGTGGAGTCCGAGATGCTCATCCCGACCGTGTTCACCAGGTATTTCTGCATGTACGTGGTGTAGGTGTAAAACGCCAGTGTCCCGCCCATGGTCAGGCCAACCACGGTCAGCAGCTCTTTGGGGTGGCGCATCAGCGTGCGCATCGCGCTTTCTTTTTTCTCGACCTTGACCTTCTTGAACGACTCGGTCTCTTGCATGCCGCGACGCAACCACAGCGCGACCACGGCGCACAAGGCACCGATCACAAACGGAATACGCCAGCCCCAGCTGTACAACTGCTCTTCAGTCAGGGTTTGTTGCAGGATGATCAACACGCCCAGCGCGATGAGCTGACCCGAAATCAGGGTCACGTACTGGAAGCTGGAGAAGAAGCCACGACGCTCCTTGGTGGCCATTTCACTGAGGTAAGTGGCCGAGGTGCCGTATTCGCCACCCACCGACAAACCTTGCAGCAAACGGGCGAACACCAGCAATACCGGGGCCCAGACGCCAATGGTCTCGTAGCCAGGAGACAGGGCGATGACCAGCGAGCCGAAACACATCAGCAAGACCGACGCCATGAGGGCGGCTTTACGGCCTTTACGGTCTGCGTACAGACCCATCAGCCAGCCACCGATAGGGCGCATCAAAAAGCCCACGGCGAAAATCGCGGCGGTGTTGAGCAATTGAGCGGTGGTGTCGCCTTTGGGGAAAAAGGCCTTGGCGAAGTACAGCGAGAACGCGGCGTACACGTACCAGTCGTACCATTCGACCATGTTGCCCACCGAGCCACTGAAAATGGACTTGATGCGGCTGGAGGTGGTTTTGGCTTGGGGTGCTGCAGACGCAGACCCGGCAGGCAGGGTGCTTGAGTTATCCATTGAATGGATCCTTGTTTTCTTGGTTTTGTTATAGCGCGGCAAAACGCGAGCTTGCGGGGGCTATAGCAGAACTTGTGCCAAGGCTTGAATGCCCGGTTTACAAGGGTTTCAAACAAGGAATGAGCGGGAATCCGCTGGTTGGTGGTTATGCATAAGCGGAAATCCGCCTATAGATCACAAATCTGTAGGAGGGGCCGCCCCGCCTTCGACGCCGCGCTGTCGCGCAGCAAACAGGCCGCCGAGTATCTTCAGCATCCCCCAATCGGTTCCCTCTCCTTCG